>CALCPC010000640.1 GCA_937900975.1 uncultured Paracoccaceae bacterium | reverse complement strand
GCGCCGATGCCCATGCCCAGTACGAAATCCGCATCTACGCAGACACGCTGTGCCAAATCGTGCGGGTCTGGGTCCCAGCCGCCTATGCCGCGTTCGAGGATTACCGCCTTGGCGGGATGCAACTTTCAGCCAAGGGGCTCGATTGCGTACGGCGGATGCTGCGGGGGGAGCAGGTGCCCCAAGAAACCTCAGGCATGAGCGCGGGGGAGTGGCGGGAGTTTTCGGCCGCTTTGGAATAGACCGGGGCAGGCGCGGCGAGACGGGTGTTGCCATCCGAAACGGGATCGGAAAAATCCAGGCGGGGCGTGGCCAAAACGCCCCAACACAAAATTCGGGCGCTGCTTTCCTTAAGCTGCAACAGCAGGGGCGCCGGGGTGGATAGGACGCAACAGCGGCAGGGAATGAAACGATGTCTGACACAAATCTGACGCTCCTTGGCCTGCCGACATGCGACAGTTGCCGCAAGGCGCGCAAAGCGTTGGAAGCCGCGGGACACAGCGTCACGTTTCGCAATATCCGTGCCGAGCCGTTGTCGGAGGCAGAGTGGCAGCCGCTTTTCGCCGCGGTTGGCGACCGGTTGGGCAACACGAAGTCGACAACATATCGCGGCTTGTCGGACTGGATGAAAGCCTCCGAGGCCGAGGATCAGTTGCGCGCCCACCCGGCCTTGATGAAACGGCCGGTGATCGAGGGGCAGGGGCGGATCACGCTTGGCTGGGACGCCGCCACGCGTGAGGTTTGGGGCGCCTGACATGTGCGGGCGCTATATGTTGGCAGAGCTTTCCTGGGCCGACTATTTCGCTGGGCTTTCGATCCTACGCTCAAACGCGCCGGCCGAGCCGCGCTACAACGTGCGCCCCACGCAGATCATGCCCATCGTGCGGGCCGAGGAGTGGACGCATCGCGAAGTGCGGGCGCGTTGGGGGCTCAACCCGGTTTGGAACCCGAAACACCTTCTGATCAACGCCCGGCTCGCAACCGCGGCGACGGCCCGCCCCTTCAACACCGCTTTCCCGCAGCAGCGCTGCCTTGTGCCGGCACCCGGCTGGTATGAATGGACCGGGACCAAAGGGGCCAAGCAGCCGCACGCGCTCACCCGGCGGCCCGCACCGTTTTTTTTCGCCGGGCTTTGGTTTTCGCTCAATTCTCTTGAGGCGGCTTTTGTGATCCTGACGCGCGGCGCGGCCCCTGCCGTCGCGGCGCTTCTCAACCGTATGCCTGTGATTGTGCCGGAGGGGGGCGAAGCCGCCTGGCTGACCGCGCCCGATATCGACAGTCTCGGCAGCGGCGATGAGGCTGAGTTTTCCACCTGGCCCGTCGCAGCCTTCGGCATCCGCGACGAGGGGCCGTCCTTGATTGCGCGGGGCGGCAGCCTCTTCTGAGGCGTCGGCACCACGGCCGCCGTGGTTTTCGCGGCGGTTTGCGCCGGGGTGGTCGCAAGAACAGCTTTGAATGTGTTAACAGGGGCGCAAACCATCCCTTCGATGTCGGAGCCTCAGATGCACATCTTAAAAGTCCTGCCCGTCTTGGCCGTCGCGCTCGCCGGCTGTGTCCCGCCCCCGCAAGCGACGGTGCCCGCCCCAAGCACCGGCCAAGTTACGCCTGTCAGCTGGAAAACGGGCGTGCCGCGTGCGCAACGGGCCGAGGATATTTTGTCGTGTGAATATGCCGCCCGGGGCCTCGGACCCGAAGCGACGGCGGAAGAGTTTAGCGCCGCCACCGATGCCATCGGGCTCGACAATGTCGATGCTTTCGTCACCAATTGTGTCACGCAAAAAGGGTACACCAAGACCGTGATGCCAGTTTGCTCTAGCGCTCAGATAACCGCCGGGCAATTCGTGCAGGGTCCGGCAGAGTTCCTGCCGCCCCTGTCGGAGGTGACCTGCATCGTCGTAGACCAGGGCTTCGTCGTCTAGGCACGGCGCGACCGATGGGGCCGGACCGTCGGGTGCAAAAAAATGGGAAAAATCCCGATTGGGGTCTTGCGGTGTGTCCGGGGGAAGCGTAGATAGCGCGAACCGGTCGAGACGGGGTCTCGGTTCGGTAGGTCCTCAGCAGGAAAGCTTCTTGAAAGCGTGCTCGCTTTGGTCTTCGTTCTTTGACAGAGTATTGAGACGAAGGGATATGTGGGGTGTTTGCGTTGTTA
>CALCPC010000639.1 GCA_937900975.1 uncultured Paracoccaceae bacterium | reverse complement strand
CGTCCCCTCTCGCCACGAAAAGGAGATGCGCCATGCCCGCAGAATATCCGCTGACCGTCAGTGGCAATCCCCAAAACGACGGCGCTTTCGATCTTTTGGTGCGCAAGCACAACCAAGGCATCGGCTTGTTGCGAAAGATGCGGGCGGTCGTGGCCGACAATGCCGAGGTGCTGGCCGAGGAGATCCTTAACAGCTTCACCATTCAAACCGGCGCCACCGCGTATTGGAGCCATCCAAGCCGCGCGGACGCCCTGGCCCGCCTGTTCAGGACCAATGGCCGCGGCGGGCCCACGTGCTATGACGCCTGGAACGGCACCTGGAAAGGCACGTGGAAAAAGCCGGGCCAGTCCGCCGAGGACGCGGCAAAAATCCACAGTCACATCTGGGATGAGACGCAGCGCGTCACCTATGGGCGGCCCGAGCAATACGTGCAGCCCGTGACCCAGTCGCGGGTGGGGTTTCAATCCAATGCCAAGATCCCGAAACCGCCGGGCGAAATTCCCGAAACCAACATCGCGATCAACGTCTGGTCGCCAGCCGACGGGCTGACCGGTTGGGTCGGCTGGGGCGGGCGCTGCGATCCGCATATTGCCTATCTGATCAACCCGCACACGCTGATCTGGGTGATGCAATACCAAGAATGTACGAAGCTTGCCGATACGTTTTTGGTGTTTTTCGAATGGGTCGCCTCGGATCACCGCTCCTACGGCATTCACGGGCGGTTTTTTGAGGTGGCAAAGGTCATGCCCCAGCCGGCCGCCCCCGAGGAAACGCCGCCAGAGCCGCGCAGGACCGTTAAGGTGAAATCCAAGAAAAAGGTGTTCAAACGCCAAAAGGAAGCACCGGCCGACACCGCGCCGACACCGGCGCCGGCGCCGGTTCAGGCCTACCCCTCGGGCTATCAGCTTCGGATCAAGGACGGCATTGCGGGCTATACGACCTATCTGCCGCCCAAAACCGGCGCCTTTGTCGTGCCGCAGACGGAGTGTCAGCACTGACACCAACTGGCCCCAAGCAGGCCTACCGCAGTTTAAGCGTCGCAAGGCCGATGATCGCCAGGATCACAGAGATGATCCAAAACCGGATCACGATCTGCGGCTCGGCCCAGCCCAGCTTTTCGAAATGGTGGTGGATCGGCGCCATCAGAAAGACCCGCTTGCCCGTGCGTTTGAAATAGGCGACTTGGATGATCACGCTTAGCGCCTCGACGACGAAAAGCCCGCCGATGATCGCAAGCACGATCTCATGCTTTGTGGCCACCGCGATGGCGCCAAGCGCGCCGCCCAAGGCCAGGGACCCTGTGTCGCCCATGAAAACCGCGGCGGGCGGCGCGTTATACCACAGAAAGCCCAGCCCGCCGCCGATCAGCGCGGCGGCGAAAATCGTGATCTCGCCCGTGCCGGCGACATAGTGCACGTCCAGGTACTGGGTAAAATCCGTCCGCCCAACGACATACGCGATAATCCCGAACGAACCGCCGGCGATCATCACCGGCATGATCGCCAGCCCGTCCAGCCCATCGGTCATGTTGACGGCGTTGGCCGCGCCGACGATCACAATCATCGCAAATGGGACAAAAAAGATCCCAAGGTTCAAAAGCGCATCCTTAAAGACCGGAACGGCAAGCCGCCCGGCCAGGGCCGCATCCTCGGACCCCGCATCGGTCAGCCCGTGCAGATACATCGCCCAAACGGCCGCGACCGCCGCGATCAAAAAGCCGATGCCAAGGCGCAACCGCCCGGATAGGCCGGCGGCGGTTTGTTTGGTTACCTTGGCATAGTCGTCGGCAAAGCCGATGATCCCAAAGGCCGCCGTGACGAAGAGAACCAGCCAGACAAACCCGTGGTCAAGCCTGGCCCAACACAGTGTCGACACCAAAAGCGCCGACAGGATCAAAAGCCCGCCCATCGTGGGCGTGCCCGCCTTGGTCAAGATATGGCTCTCGGGCCCATCCTCGCGGATCGGCTGGCCCTTGATTTGTTTTCTTTTCAGAAAGTTGATCAGGGGGCGGCCAAAAACGAAACCGAAGACCAGCGCGGTCAAAAAGGCGCCGCCGGCGCGGAAGGTGATATAGCGGAAAAGGTTGAAGATGTCGCCGCCATCCGACAGCTCGTTCAGGAAATACAGCATCTCAAACCTCGTCCTCTTCTCCAGCGGGCGGCGCTCCTTGGCCGAGTTCCCGAACCGCGTCAACCACGACTGAAAGCCGGGAGCCGAGCGACCCTTTGATCATCGCAGCATCCCCGGGTCCGAGAAGCCGCGGTACCGCGCGCGCCATCGCCGCGGTGTCGGGAAACCACGTGCCCTGTTGCGCCGCTGGCAGCGCGTCGTGGAGCGCGCGCATCAGCGGCCCGGCGGTGTGGACGCGCCCGACAGCGGCCATCGCGGGATGTTTGGCCATCGCCGCGTGCAGCGCCGCGGCCTCGGGTCCCAGTTCCAGCATGTCGCCCAAAAGGGCGATCCGGCGGCCGCGCGGCGGCTCTGGCGTCACGGTGGCAAAAACCTCCAGCGCCGCGCCCAAGGCGGCGGGATTGGCGTTGTAGCTTTCGTCGATCAAAAGGATATGGCCGTCCAGCCCGCCGGGGCCGAGCGCCAAGCGCGTGCGCGCACCGCGCCCCTCGGGCGGCACCCAGGCGCCGAGCGCAAGCGCTGCGCGCGCCAGATCGCCGCCCTGTCCCGCAAGTGCGGCCAGAACGCCAAGCGCGTTGTGCGCCAGATGCACCCCCGGCGCGCCGATGCGAAAAAGAAACGGCGCCCCGCGCCACGTTGCCGAATCCGCGGTGGCGGTGCCGTGGACCTCCGCCGTCAAAAGCCGCATCTCGGCCGTCGGATCCGTCCCGAACCCGATCCGCGTCGCCGCACGGGCGCGGGCCGCGTCGGCCAGGATCGGCGCCGTGTCGATGTCGGTCGGCAAAACGGCCAGCCCGCCCGGCGCCAACCCCTCAACGATCGAGGCTTTTTCCCGGGCGATCCCAGCGACATCGGCAAAGGCCGCAAGATGCACGGGCGCAACGGTCGTGATCAGCGCGACATCGGGGCGCGCCAACCGCGCCAGCGGCGCGATCTCGCCCGGCGCGTTCATGCCGATCTCGATTACCGCGGCGGTGGACGCTGCGGGCATCCGCGCCAGCGTCAGCGGCACGCCCCAATGGTTGTTGTAGCTTTTCTCGGCCGCGTGCGTCGGCCCTTCGGCCGAAAGACAGGTGCGCAACATCTCCTTGGCACCGGTTTTCCCGACAGAACCCGTGACCGCAAAGACCCGCGCCGCCGTCCGCGCGCGCGCCGCCCGCCCAAGGGCGCAGAGCGCGCCGAGAACATCGTCGATCAGAAGGCAAGGCGCCGTCGGCGCCACACCCTCGGGCCGCGTGCTGACCAGCGCCGCCGCCGCACCCCGGGCGAAGGCATCGGCCACATAATCGTGCCCGTCGCGGGTGTCTTTCAAAGCCACGAAAAGATCGCCGGGCCGCAAGGTGCGTGTGTCGATCGAGACGCCGGTGGCCGTCCAAGGCGCGCTGTTCTGCCCACCGGTTGCGGCCGCTGCGGCGTCGGATGTCCAAAGCGCCGTCATCGCCGGCAGAGCGTTGTTCGCCGGCCCTTCAAGCGCCCTGCCCCTCAAGCGCTGCGACGGCGATACTGGCCTGTTCGGCATCGTCGAAAGGCAGAATGTCGTCGCCCACGATCTGCCCGCTTTCGTGCCCCTTGCCCGCGATCAGCAGCGTGTCGCCAGGCTCCAACGCGTCGACACCGGCCAGGATCGCGGTCGCCCGGTCGCCGATCTCGGTGCCGCCCGGCAGGGCGGACAGGACGGCGGCCCGGATCCGCGCGGGATCTTCGCTGCGGGGGTTGTCGTCGGTGACGATGGCGCTGTCGGCATGGGCGTGCGCGGCAGCCCCCATCAGCGCGCGCTTGCCGGGATCGCGGTCGCCGCCGGCACCGAAAACCACGATCAACCGCCCCATCACATGGGGACGCAGCGCTTGCAACGCGACCGCCAGCGCGTCGGGCGTGTGGGCATAGTCGACATAGACCGTGGCGCCGTTCTGGCGCTCTGCCACGCGCTGCATCCGCCCCCGCACGGGGCGCAGCGCTTCCAACCCGGCCACCAGATCCGGCGGCTCGGCCCCCGTGGCCCAGGCCAGCCCCGCGGCCAGCAAAGCGTTTGCACCCTGAAATCCGCCGATCAAGTCGAGCCGGACGAGGTGGCGCCCCCCGCCCAGGGCAAACCGCAGATCCTGGCCCCGGCCGTCGAAGCGTTGGCCAAGAAGGCGCAGATCCGCGCCCTCCCCCCGGCCGACGCGCAAAACGCGTTGCCGCCGCGCCGCTGCCGTTTCGGCCAGCGCAGGGCCCGCGGCATCGTCGATATTGACCACGGCCGTCCCGTCGCGGGGCAAAACCCGCTCAAACAACCCAGCCTTGGCGCGGAGATAGTCGTCAAAACCGCTGTGATAGTCGAGGT
Source organism: uncultured Paracoccaceae bacterium (assembly GCA_937900975.1). Lineage (GTDB taxonomy): Bacteria > Pseudomonadota > Alphaproteobacteria > Rhodobacterales > Rhodobacteraceae > Algicella. Next base: position 6,650 of record CALCPC010000639.1, on the reverse strand, counting down.
GATCGCGGCTGATATTCGTGAAGGCCGCGGCGCGCAGCGTCACGCCGTCCAGCCGGCGCTGCGCAAGCCCGTGCGACGACGCCTCCATCGCGCCGTGGCTGACGCCTTCGGCGCAAAGCCGCGCAAGCAGCCGGTGCAGCGTCAGCGGCTCGGGCGTGGTGTGGGCCAGCGGCGCGGCCACGGCGCCCTCGACGCCCGTCGTGCCGAAATTCACGGCGGCGATGCCCATCCGCTCCCAAATCTGGCGGGTGAAGCTTGCGACCGAGGTTTTGCCGTTGGTCCCGGTGACAGCGACCATCGTCTCGGGCTGGCCCGGATACCAGCGTCGCGCGGCAAGCGCCAGCGCGCGACGCGGATCGGGATGGACCAGAATGGGAAAGCCTAGCGCGCCCGCCTCAGCCTCGGCCAGGCGCAGACCTTCGGCATCCGTCACCGCCGCCGCGGCCCCCATCCGCTGTGCAAAAGGAAGGAACGTCGCGCCGTGCCAGCGGCTTCCGGGCAGCGCAAAGAAAAGATGCCCAGGCCGCGTCTCGCGGCTGTCAACCGAAAGCCCGGTCAGCGCCAGGTCGGCATCCCAATCCCCGGCCCGCTCTGCGCCCGGCAGGATGCCGAGATCTTCCAGATCCTTGACCATGCTGCCCGGCCCCCTTTCGATCATGGCGCGCGCCCCTGTTTAGGCAGTGGCGCCATATTCATCAACGGCGCGATCCGGCGGATGATCTCGGCCGTGACCGGCACCGCCGTCCAGCCGGCCGTGCGCCGGGGTTTGCGGCCCGTGCGGTCCACGGGTTCGTCCAGCGTCACCACCAGCACATAGGCGGGGTCGTCGGCGGGAAAGACCGCCGCGAAGGTCGCCAGCACTTTGTCGTCGTGATAGCTGCCGCGATCGTTGGGCTTGTCGGCCGTGCCGGTTTTTCCCCCGACCCGGTATCCTGGCACTTCGCCAAGCGAGGCCGTCCCCTCTGTCACCACTGCGCGCAACATCCGCCGGATATCGCGCGACACGGCTTCCGAGACGACGCGCGGCCCCAAGGGCTGCGGCGTGGCCAGCAAGGTCGGCTGCACCCGCCGCCCGCCATTGACAAGGCTGGCATAGGCCGCCGCGACATGCAGCGGCGTCACCGCCAGCCCGTGGCCGTAAGAGACGGTCATGGTCGAAAGCTTGGTCCAGGGATTGGGCAAAAGCGGTGCGGCACGGCGCGCTTCGGGCAGTTCGACTGGCACGGGCTCGGTCAGGCCGAGCGCTGCCAAAAACGCCTTTTGCCGGGCGGTTCCGGCCTGGACGGCCAGGTGTGACGTGCCGATGTTCGAGCTTTCGACAATCACGTCGCGCAGGCTCAACTGCGGCCCATGATCATGAAAATCGCGGATCCGAAACCCGTCGATGCGCAGCGGTCCCGCCGTGTCGATCATGGTCGACGGGTTGGCCAGCCCCGCCTCCATCGCCAGGGCCGCCGTTACGATCTTAAGCGAGGAGCCGACCTCGTACACCCCTTGTGCCGCGCGGTTGAAAACCGGGCTGTCGGCTGCTTTGCCGGTGATGCGGGGGCGGCTGTTGGGATCGAAATCGGGCAGCGAGGCCATCGCCACAACCCGCCCGGTCGCGGCCTCCATCAAAACGGCAGAGGCCGCTTTGGCATTCATGCTCGCCCTGCCGCCGGCCAAACCGCTTTCAACCGCCGCCTGTACCGACAAATCGATGGAAAGCTGCAGCGGCCGCCCGCCTGCGTTTGGATCGCGCAAAAACGCATCGAAGCGCAGCTCAACCCCCGCTGTGCCGATGATCTCGGCCGCATGCACCCCCTGATCGCCGAAGCGGGTGCCGCCAAGGATATGCGCGGCAATCCGCCCATTGGGGTAAAGCCGGATTTCCCGCGGGCCGAACAAAAGCCCAGGCTCGCCCAAGTCGTGCACGGCTTGGCGTTGTTCGGGCGAAAGCGAAAGCTTGATCCAGACAAACTTTCGGCGGGAGAAAGCCTTACGCAGCGCGTCCGCGTCGAGATCGGGAAAGATGCGCGCCAGCCCCAGCGCCGCGGCCTCGGGATCTACCAGATCGCGGGTTTGCGCATAGAGCGAATGGGTGGCGAGATTGGTCGCGAGGATCCGCCCTTCGGCATCCAAGATATCCGCCCGCTGGCTGGCGATGGCAGGGTGCGAAAAGCCCGAGCCGGCCTCGGCGGGGGGGCTGGCCGCAACCATCGCCATACGCCCCCCGACCACGCCAAAGGCCAAAAGAAACGTGCCGGCAAGAAGGAAAAGCCGCCGCTCTGCGCGCAGCCGTTCCGCGCGCTGGCGGGCGCGCATCCGCGCCGCACGGGCCTCTGCCTCGATCCGGTCGGGGTCTTCGCCATCGGCGCGCGCGCGCAGCACGCGCGCCAAAGGCCGCAGCGGGACGCGGATCATTGCCGGACCTCGATCATGCCATCGACGTCAAAGATCGGCAGATCCTCATCGGGTGGCCAAGGCAGCCGGTCGGGATCGGCAAAGTGATCTGCGTCAAGCGACATCAGCATCAGATCGGGGAAGTGCCGCTCAGCCAAGGCGCGCAGCCTGTCGGGCCGGTTCAAATAAGCCCATTCGGCACGCAGAACGGCCAGCGTCGCACGCTCTGCCGCGATGTCTTGGCGCAGATCGTCCACCCGGCGCGCCGCATCCCGTGTGTCGTAGTTGATGTCGTAGGCCCAGGTCGCAATCGCCACCAGAAGCGCCAAACCAAGAAGTGTGAGACATGTCTTCATCGCCGCCCCCCGAGGGCCAAGGGCGGCAGACCCAGCCGCCGCGGGTCCAGCCGCACCGATGGCGCGGTCGTGCGCCGCGCAAGCCGCAGCTTGGCCGAGCGCGCGCGCGGATTGGCCTCGATCTCCGCCGCGCTCGGCAGCACGGCCTTGCGCGGGGCCAGCGTGAACCGCGGTGGCGCCTCGACAGTTTCAGGGGCATAGCGACTGCCCCGCGCCGCGTGTCCGCTGGCGATCTGGAGAAAGCGTTTGACGATCCGGTCTTCCAGCGAGTGGAACGTGACCACGACACGCCAACCCTCCGGCGCCAGAGCACGCTCTGCCGCGGCCAGCGCCGCGGCAAGTTCCCCCAGCTCATCATTGACCGCTATGCGCAGCGCCTGAAAGCTGCGGGTGGCGGGATGCGGCTGGCCCGGGCGCGCTGGTGGCAGCGCGCTTTCGATCAGCCGGGCCAACGCCCGAGTGCCCGTGATCGGCGCCTCTGCCCGCGCCGCGACGATGCGGCGCGCGATCCGCCGCGCCGCCCGTTCCTCTCCGTATTGGTACAGAATGTCGGCAAGCTCCGCCTCCGGCAGCCGGTCGATCAGCGCCACCGCATCCGGACCGGTCCGGATGCGAGATCGGAAGAGCACACGACAGAACACCGGTCCGGCCCATACGCATGTCAAGCGGCCCGTCCTTTTGGAAGGAAAACCCGCGCGCGCCCTGATCGATCTGCATCGACGAGACGCCGATGTCGAAAACCACCCCGTCAAGCGCCCCGCCCGCCGCCGTCTCCAGCGTCGAAAACGGCGCCTCGACCAGCGTCAGCCGCGCGCCATAGTCCGGCGCCCAGGCCGCGGCGCGGGCATGCGCCTCTGGGTCGCGGTCGAGCGCGATCACAGCCCCCGCCCCGGCATCCAGCAGCGCGCGGGTATACCCGCCATCGCCAAGCGTCGCGTCCAGCCAGCGGCCCGTGACCGGCGCCACCCGCCCCAAAATCGGCTGCAACAGCACGGGGATATGCGCAGGCGGGCCAAGGCTTGCCACCTCACCCCCCTTGCCGCGCCCGGTCGCGCAAGGCAAAGGGATCCTCCGCCTCCGCCTGGTGTGACAGCCATGTGTCGATTTCGGCCTGATCGGCCGCGAAGGTCGCGGGATCCCAGATCTGAAACCGCTCGCCCATGCCCGCGATCAGGGCGTCCTTGCCCAGCCGCGCCTTCTCGCGCAGCCGCGCGCTCAACACGATGCGACCGTTCTCGTCGACCTGAAGCTGCAGCGATTGGGTGTTGAGCAGCCGCTCCAGCGCCTCCCGCTCCCGCGAGAAACGGGGCATCGCGGCGATCTGGTCGTCAAGCTCCTCCATGGATTGGACGGAGTACCCCTCAAGACAGGTCTTTCCGGGCCGGCCATAGATCAGGATCAGGTTCGGCTGGCCGTCGGGCTGCCAGTCGGGATCGCCGGCCTCCAACGCACGGCGAAACGGCGCGGGGATCGAGACCCGCCCCTTCGTGTCCACCTTGTGGACCCATTCGCCTCGAAAGCGCCGTGCCACCTCTTCGCCTGCTCCTGCGCCGCGTGGCCTTGGCGGAAAAAAGGCGGATCGCGCCGCCTCTTGCGCGATCCGCCACTGGCCGCGTTGGCCTGGTCCGGCGGGGCATGTTCGTCTTTGTGCGGGGTCGCCCCGGACCGGTCCGTCTTCTTGGTATCGGGATGGGGCGCGCCTGTATGAAGCCTGCCAAGGTCGTAATTTGGGTGGGTCTGGTGCCCGCGCTTTTTCTGTGCGCCCGTCCGATGGGGATGGTGTGCCATAGGATCAGATGGAAATCAATGGGAAACTATGTACCAAAGTGAAGAAATTCGCCTGAAACGGCTACACTTCAGAAGTAGCGACCAAGCCGACTGGCGCAGACGACTATATCTAGACGTCTTTGAGCCCAAAACTACGAAATAAAGGGCAGTAAGCCCAAGAGGGATCAGCCCACGCAAACCCACGCCATAGGCGGAAAACCAGCTCGGAACGCCATCTGACGGGAAAAACATGCGCCGAATGCGCTGTGGGGACGGCCGCGTGGGACGGTTTCCCACGCGCCGGTGCGGATGGCCTGTAAGCCGGATTCTGTCAGGGCGCGTGCGCCCCCGATGGCCATTCATCTTGGGCCCGCGTCGCCGCGGACCTCTGGCAGCCAACCCGGACCTGCTGGGGGTGAAGCAGCCCCCGGGGCCAAAGGCCCCGCGCGATCCCTATTTGGCCTTGCTCCCGGCGGGGCTTGCCATGCCGGCCCGGTTGCCCGGACCGCGGTGGGCTCTTACCCCACCGTTTCACCCTTGCCCCGGTGGCCCGGGGCGGTCTCTTCTCTGTGGCGCTATCCCTCAGCTTGCGCTGGCCGGGCGTTACCCGGCGCCGCTGCTCCATGGAGTCCGGACTTTCCTCGATGCGCTGCACCGCGACCATCCAGCCATCCGCACAATGCTCGCTTAGGCGTAGAACGCCGTCGCCGCAACCCCGCCTGCGCAGGGCCGTTGTGCGGCGCGTGGGTGGGTGGGGCACGCGCCGCTCAACGGCCCTGCGCAGGCGGCCCCGGCGCTGCAACCGGTGCGAAAGCCTGGCCGCCCCGCCCCGGCGCCAGCCCGGCCAACGCCTCGATCGCGCGAACGTCCCCAGGGCCCAAGGCGCCCGACACGCCCGGGCGAAACCGCGCCCGAAAAGCCGCCAAAACCGCCGCCCCGTCGCCCCGATAGCCAAAGCGGTGTGCCGCCGCCGCGAACCGCGGCCCAAAAGCCGCCGCAAACCGCGGCCCCAAAGACGGCGCGAACCGCGGCCCAAAAGCCGCCGCAAACCGCGGCCCCAAAGCCGACGCATCCGCCGCGCCGTCCCCGCCAAACCCGGGCTCGGGCCACACGCTCACCCCCCCACGCGCAAGCCGGCGCCAATCAAAACGCGGCCCGGGGTCGCTTTTCCGCGACGGGGCCATGTCCTGGTGCCCGATCACACCCTCGGGCGGGATCCCCCAGCGCGCCAAGACCCCGGCCAACAAAGCCTCCAAAGCGCGCATTTGCGCCGCCGCAAAGGGTCGGTCGCCAGGGTTGGCAAGCTCGATCCCAATACTGTGGGAGTTCACGTCGACCACATCCCCCCAGGCCCCGGCACCGGCATGCCAAGCCCGCAAAACCTCGGGCACCAGCTGCCACAGACGACCATCTTCGCCGATAAGGTAATGCGCCGACACCGCTGCCGCCGGATCGCAAAGCCGCGCCAGCGCCGCCTCTGCACTGGCCATCGCCGTGTAATGCACCACCACCAGCGACGGCGCCTGGTCTTGCCGCCGGGCGTTGCAATTGGGCGAGGGGTATGAGACGACCGCCATCCCCAACCCCTGCCCGAGGCCGCCCCGGCATGTCCAGCCCCCTTCAAAACCGCGTCACACCGACCGGTGAGATTGTCGCCTACCCCGCCCGCGGCCTGGTGATGGGCAACCGCGGCGGGCGGCTTCACACCGACGACCGCCGCCTCGGCCGCGCCCGCTGGCGCTCAAAACACTGGCTGATCTGCCGGCTTGCCTTCAAAAACCGCCACCGCGTCGTGATGGGGCCGGGCTATACGGAGCTTTTCTTTCTCGATGAGGCGACGGCCCTCGCCGCGGGCCACCGCCCCTGTTTTGAATGCCGGCGGGACGACGCGATCCGCTTTGCCACGCTTTTTCCCGGAGCGGGGCGGACACGGGCCGGTGGCATGGACCGCCGTCTCCACCAAGAGCGTCGCAGAAGCCGCGCCACCGCCCCCCTCGACAGCCTGCCCGACGGCGCGCTGAGGGCTGTCGTCGCCGGCGCGGTGGTCGGCATCGCCCTGCCGCTCGTCCGGGCCGTCCTGCCCGAGATGGTCAAGGGCTGGGTCCCGAGCGGGCTGGCCATGGGCATCGCCTTCATCGTGCCCGC
>CALCPC010000638.1 GCA_937900975.1 uncultured Paracoccaceae bacterium | reverse complement strand
CAACGCGTCTGACCGCGGAGGGCGACCGGCCTTGGCGCCGTGCCAAAGCCAGTCAGCCCAAGACACTGAACGCGGGCCGCCGCCATCGCAGCCGAAACCGCAGAGTGTGACCCCCTCAAAGCACTAGCGGGGGAAAGAGCCGACCGTTTTACCCTTACGCCGCCACCGGGCGCTTTCGATGTCGCTCGGTGACCCATAGGGCGGTAGGAGACGCAGAGAGCCGGGTCTGGCGCCGCCCATACCGCAGCTCCGGTGCTCGCAAACGCCGCCCCCGCCCGGCTTCGAAAGCAACCCTTTCACAATCGCGGTGACGCAAGGTGAGTTTCGGCGGCAGTCCCCGCGGCATGGGGAAACGAGGCCCAGATCATGATCCTAAACAAGTTTCGGAAAGGCCTTGATCCTGGCCGCCGACCGCAGGCCGGCGGACCCGGCCCGAAGCGGACGCGTCGGCGCGAAGGGCGCGGTGTCCTTGGACCGGCGGTCGCGGCCCTACCTCCGATCTTCGGACCTTGCGCTGCGGGTGTTTCGGCCATGGTCCGGTCCAAATGAGCGCGCGCAAGCGCGGCAACGCAGCGATCTCACCGGCGGCGATTTCCCGGCCGAGGCGGCAGGCGGGGTCAGCGATACGTCTCGATAAACCCGCCGAAATCAGCCGCGCATGGCCCGTCCCAGACGGCGATGAGTTTCAGAGCCGCGGCTCGTGCTTCGGTGCGCCGGCGCTTGATCGGCCGCAAACAACACCATAGACGTGCAAGTCCTGGCCGATCACGGCGCCGGTGCCGTTGGCGGCGCCGGCTGTCACCGTCGCAGGGTGGCGGATCGAAACGGCCCGCCCGATGATCGTCCGATCTGCCTTCCGCCGGGCGAAACGGCCTGTGTCATCGCTCCCAAGGCCCTCGACCGCAGTGGCACAGACCGGATAGCGCTGGACGCGCCGCCTGCCCGGGTTGATCCACGCGCCATTGGCGATCGCGCAAAACTTGCCAATCGTGGTCCAGACGACATGCCCCCATGCGCCGACCTACACCCCGCATCTCCGACGCCGTAATCATCGTCCCGCGCCCGACCCCGGTCCAAACACCAAGCGTGCAATCGGTGACGGTCGGCGCTGCGCCCGCGCCGCCTATGCGCCAAGGCGCGCCACATAGGCATTCACGGCGCGGGCGGAGGTCAGGCGAACCCGGTCGCGCGGCATCGTCTTAAACACCGCGCGGGCCTTCCTGCGGGAGGAGCGCGCCGTGCGCCACATGAACCAAAGAAATCCAGGCAGCATCGAGACCTTCTCTGGGCACCCCTCGGCCATATCCGGCCGGGTCTGACCGCTGTGGCGGATCTGGCGCCGGACCACGCGCAAAAGCCGCAGCGCCAGCGGCGTGTCGAGCCAGATCAGCACGTCTGCCCGCGACGCGCGCGTGCCGTAGGTTTGGGAGAACGACCCCTCGAACACCCAGGCGTCGCGCGCGGCGATCTTTTCGACGCGGGCGATACGGTCGGCGGTCTCCCGCTCCTCCCAACCCGGCAACCAGTACACGTCGCGGTCCATATGATAGACTGGCAGGCCAAGGCGCTGCCCCAGCATCCGCGCCAGCGTCGACTTGCCAGAGCCCGCGGCCCCCACGATCATGATCCGCCGCAGATCGGTCATTTTGCCAGATCCGCCCTTCCGCGCGGCTTGGTCCGAACTAGGCGCGAAAGCCATCCGATCCGAAATACCCTGCGATTGATCAGGACGATGATCGTCCATGCCGCGCCCCCGTTTGTAAGTGCCGCTGCGGTCCGATTGCAAAAAAGCCATCTCCGCCCGCCCCGACGATCCCACGGATGCTGCCCGAGCGGGGGTTGGATATTTATAACGAAGGACGGACAGGTGTCCTAGCGCCACCTGTGGCATGATTGCAGCGCGGATCGTCGGCAGCCGCGGTCCGGCGGAGGGCGACAGAACGGACATAGAGCACCGTCCCAAACACGCAAGTGGCGCGGCGGGAAGGCGGTGATCGCGCCTTAGAGCAATTTCCGTTCACATTGGATCAGAAATCGCTGTCTCAAGATCAGCAG
>CALCPC010000637.1 GCA_937900975.1 uncultured Paracoccaceae bacterium | reverse complement strand
GTGCGGTTTCCGATTTCTTTGTCGATGTGCCCGGCCTTGGACATTCGGGGGAGGGGGCGGGCGCCGCGCTGACTAATCTCGACGACGATCCGCGACCGGACTTGATCTTGATGGCCTATGATGCGCCCGACGGTGCGAACAGTTTCCGCTATGTCGTCGCCCAAAATCTGGACGCCAACGGCTCTCCAACGCAGGTCAGCGCGCTGATGGAGGTGCCGGGGGTCGGCCATCTTGGCGATGGCGCCGGCCTTGCGGTGGGGCAGCTTGACAACGACAGCCGACCCGACGCCATCTTCATGGCTTATGACGCCCCGTCGGGCGCGAATGAGTTTCGCTTTAAAGTGGCCCTGAATTTGGATGGCCGCGGCATGGCGGACCGTATCGGCGACAGCATCGTCGTTCCGGGGACCGGCAATGAAGGCGATGGCGCGGGCATCGCCCTTGCCCAGCTTGACGGCGACCCGCGGCCTGACCTCGTTCTCTTGTCGTATGATGCGCCGGACGGGGCGAACGAATTCCGCTACCGCGTCGCGCTCAATCTAGACCAGACTGGCCGGCCCGCGCGTGTCGCCGGCCCCTTCGTCGTCCCAGGCGTCGGGCATGACGGCGACGGCGCGGGCATGGCCGTCTTCCAGACCAATGCCGCAGGCAATCCGACCTTTCTCGTTATGGCCTATGACGCGTTGAACGGGCGGACCGAATTCCGCTACCGGGCCTTCGAGGTCAGTGCCAGCTCAACGCCGCTTCGGTAGCGCGGGTAGCGCGGGTCGCGCGAAAAGCGGGGCTTAGCGCGTCCCCTCGGTCATCCGCCGGCGCACATAGGCGTCGACATGGGCGATCATCTCGTCCATCCCGGGGTCAAAGAAATGGCCGGCGCCGTCGATCACCTCATGCGTGATCGTGATGCCTTTTTGCTGCTTGAGCTTGTCGGCCAGCGTTGTGATGTCGCTGGGCGGCACAACCCGGTCGCCGGTGCCGTTGATGATCAGGCCCGAGGATGGGCAGGGCGCGAGAAACGTAAAGTCGTACATGTTCGCGGGCGGGGCGACAGAGATAAAGCCCTGGATCTCGGGCCGGCGCATCAAAAGTTGCATCCCGATCCAGGCGCCGAAGGAAAAGCCCGCCACCCAGCAGCCCTTGGCATTCGGGTTCAGCGTTTGCAAATAATCGAGCGCGGAGGCCGCGTCCGACAGCTCCCCAATCCCTTGATCGTATTCGCCCTGGCTGCGGCCGACACCGCGAAAGTTAAAGCGCAGGACGGTGAAGCCGATCTCGTGGAACGCATAGTGGAGGTTATAGACCACTTTGTTGTTCATCGTGCCGCCGAACTGCGGATGCGGATGCAGAATAATGGCGATCGGCGCGTCCTTGGATTTCTGCGGATGATAGCGACCTTCGAGCCGACCCTCCGGACCGGGGAAAATCACTTCGGGCATTGGGCGCGCTCCTCGCGTTGATGGTGTGCTTGGCTTGACGGGGCGAACCCGGCCACCTAGAACCATTCTAAGAACTAGAGATTAAATCATCGGACCGGTGGTAGGTAAATCCTGGCAACGGATGCGTCAACTGGCGCGGGGCGGGGAAAAGCCATGAAACTCAGCACCAAGGGCCGTTATGCGATGATTGCGCTGACCGATTTGGCGCGGGAGGGGAGCGCGCGGTTGGTTGCGCTGTCCGAAGTGTCCGAGCGTCAGGACATCAGCCTTGCCTATCTCGAACAGCTTTTTGTGAAGCTGCGCCGGGCCGAGATCGTGGAAAGCGTGCGCGGTCCCGGCGGCGGATACCGTTTGGCGCGGCCGGCCGAGCAGATCCGCATTTCCGAGGTTTTGGCGGCGGTCGATGAGAAGATGGACGCGCTGAGCCGCGGCGCCGGTGCCTCTGGCGCCACCGGCTCAACCGCCGCCGGCGCGCTGACCGACAAGCTGTGGGAGGGGTTGTCGGCGCATGTCTATGTCTTTCTTCACCAGACCCGTCTGTCCGATATTCTCAACGACGCGATGGCGCCCTGTCCGGAGGTGCCGGTCTTGGTCGAGATGGTCGGTGAAGAGGGCAAGG
>CALCPC010000636.1 GCA_937900975.1 uncultured Paracoccaceae bacterium | reverse complement strand
CACGGGCGCGGGCTGTCCGTGCTGGGTGGATGTGCCAGCGTCCCATCTCACAACAGCCTTGCAAGGGCAAACTTCGCTGGCTTCGGACGCTTTGCGCAACCGGCCGTAGTGCGCTGACGAAAGGGCCGTTGGACCCTTTCTTGATGTTAGGGACACGCGTGAGCGCCGCAATGACGGCGCCCATCCGGAACGAACGCCACCACCGCTTTCGAAGAGCATGGCCCGGCCGATGACACGGCTGTCGATCCAACGGGATCGGAAAAGGCCGTTAGAGCCTGCGGCGCCCGCCCACCGCGGCGTAGAAGTCTGGCGCGGTCCGCGCCGTCGCTCGCCATGCGATTGGCTTTGGCACGGTCGGCGCTGTCGCTCGCCATGCGATTGGCTTTGGCTCGGTCCGCGCCGCGCCACCGCCATGGTCCGGCTTCGGCGGCTTACGCGACGCGGCTTTGCGCGGCCCCGGTTTTTGACGTGCGGGTCAGGCGCCCATGGTTTTGGCGACCTCGGCGGCGAAATCCTCTTCCACCACTTCGATGCCTTCGCCCACTTCCATCCGCACAAACCCGGTGATGTCGAGCCCCGCATCCTTGGCCGCCTGGCCGACCGTGACATCCGGGTTGATCACGAATTTCTGGTTCAGAAGCGTGACCTCCTCGTAGAATTTCTTCATGCGCCCCACGATCATCTTTTCGATCACGGCATCGGGCTTGCCGCTTTCGCGCGCCTGTTCGGTCAGAACGGTTTTCTCACGCTCAATCACCGCGGGGTCCAGATCGGCCTCCGACAGCGCCGCCGGGTTGGTCGCAGCGACATGCATGCTGATCGGGCGGGCCACGTCCTCATTGCTCCCGGCCGCTGCTACCAGTACGCCGATTTTGCCCATGCTGGGGGTCACCGGATTGTGAACATAAGTGGCGACCGTCTCGCCCGAGATTTTCGCCATCCGGCGCACGCTCATATTCTCACCGATGGTGGCGACCTTCTCGGTCACGACCTCGGCAACGGTCTTGCCGCCCATGTCAGCCCCAAGCAGCGCCTCGGTATCCGCCACGCCGTGCGCGGCTTCCGCGACGCTGGCGACCATGGTCTGAAACTCCGCGTTTTTGGCCACGAAATCGGTCTCAGAGTTCACTTCGACGGCGACACCGGTGCCGTTTTCAACGCGAACGGCCACCAGACCCTCCGCCGCCGTCCGGCCCGACTTTTTCGCGGCTTTGGCCAGGCCCTTTGTGCGCAGCCAATCGATGGCCGCTTCCATGTCGCCATCGGTTTCGGTCAGCGCTTTTTTCGCATCCATCATGCCTGCGCCGGATTTGTCGCGCAGCTCTTTCACCTGTGCAGCGGTGATTGCCATCTTCGCTCTCCTCACGTCTGTCCGGCGCGGTTTGGCGGCCGGGATGGCGCCCGCGGGCGCCCCTTGTGTCGTCTGCCGCAGCTCTGCGACAGAACTGCGACTCGGGGGGTATTCGGTTGCGGCTGGCGCCGGCGCCTCTGCCAGCGCGCCCTCCAACGGCGTTTCTTCCATCTCGCCAAGGTCAAGCCCGGTAGAGCCGAGCTGCGCGGCCATACCGTCCAGGGCTGCGCGCGCGATCAGATCGCAATAAAGCGCGATGGCCCGCGCGGCATCGTCGTTGCCGGGGATCGGGTAATCGATGCCTTCGGGATTTGAGTTCGAATCGACCACCGCGATCACCGGGATCGACAGCTTTCGCGCCTCGGACACCGCCAAAGCCTCCTTATTCGTGTCGATCACGAACAGAAGATCGGGCACGCCCCCCATCTCGCGGATCCCGCCGAGCGAGGCCTGCAGCTTGCCCTGCGCCCGCTCCATATTGAGCCGCTCTTTCTTCGTCAGACCTTCGGCGCCCATCCCCATCTGCTCATCAATGGCCTTCAGCCGGCTGATCGACGCCGAGACGGTATTCCAGTTTGTCAGGGTGCCGCCGAGCCCGCGGTGGTTCATGCA
>CALCPC010000635.1 GCA_937900975.1 uncultured Paracoccaceae bacterium | reverse complement strand
CGGGGGTAGGTGCCAAAACCATTATAGTCGCCGGCATGCCCAAGGCCAAGTGCGTGCCCGATCTCGTGAATATACGTCATGAACGTATAGCTATCGATGTCGGAATTTCCGCCCTCCCACCGCGTGCCGACATTGACGAAGGACTCAAGGATCCGGGTGCCCGAAAGCGTGGAGGACGCATAGGCCGAAAACCGGTCGAAATCGTCAAAAAGAATGTCGGCCGCGCTGACGCTCGTCACAACGAAGTTGAGCCCGGTGACATCCGCCCAGGCCTGCAGCGCCGCCTCGGCCAGGTCCTCGCCCGGATCGGTCAAGCGGTCATAGTTAACCGTGATCGTGCCGCCGGTTTGAACGCGGAAGGCGCGCTGATCCTCGCCCCGATCCGCCCAATAGCCGGTGACGAGATAGTCTGCGATTTCGCTGTAATCGGCGTCCGGCAGCGGCCCGGCGGCCTGCACTGTCGCGGCGGCGTTTTGCGGCGTCGCCGGAATTTGCGGCATGTCGCGGTAAACGCAGCCCGGGGCGTAAGGCTCTGTCGGCTGGCACAGCGTACACATTCAATCGGCGTCCTTTGTCTCTGCCCGGGCTTCATGCCATGGTCCCGGCGTCTCGGCCAGCAGCGTCGCGGCAAACCGGTCGAGCACGCGGGGCGTCAAGCTCGCATCTTGAACCTGAACCTCCAGCGACGGCCCCCGCGACCACGGGGTGCCCGTGGCGTCCGGCCGCCAAGCAAGATGTGCCTTATGGCGGGTGTCGCCCGCGCGTTCCGTGACGATGTGGATCAGCGTGGCGGGACCACGCTCGGGCGCGTCGGTCAGATGCGACACCACCGCAGTGCACAGCGCCGTCGCGCGCGGCGTGCCATCGCTGCAGGTGACGTCATAGCCGCCGACGGGTTGTCCCGCGGCGGGGCTGGCAGCAAGTGCTGTCACGACAAGAAACCTAAAAACCACGATCACGGCGCAATCATCCCTTTGGTGTTTGCCAAGTTTTACGCCCCACCGCCACCGTTCCGTCGAAGCGGCGCTGCGTCTAGCGCTGAGTTGAAGGCGCGTGATCTCGGCGCCGCACCGCGCACCGCGCGGGCCGGCCTGCGCCTGATCAGACAGGCGCGGGCCAGTATCGCCTGGTGAGACAGGCGCGGGCCAGGGTCGCCTGATCAGACAGGCGCGGGCCAGTAACGGCCTGGTGAGACAGGCGCGGGCCGAAGGTCTTGGCCCATCTCAACGTCGGGCCGGGGCGGCGCTTGGCAGGCTTGGAGGTCACAGGCTCGGCTTGGCGATGGGCCGTGGCGGCGGTGTCCAGCGCGGGTTGGCGCGGTTTGAAAAGCGGTGTTTTTTCTGGGGCGTGAAAGCCCACATGGGCTCGCGTGGCGGCCTGGCTGCCGGGCGCGCCGCATCCAAGGGCCGCTTTCTGGGGCAGGCGCGGGGGCGCCGCGACTGCCGGGGTTGGTGGTTGCGCGCCGGACGCGCTTTACGCGGCTTTGTCGAGCTGGCTCGGCAGTGTCCCCTCCTGTGCCCGAAGGGCGGCCACATCGCGTGTCAATGCGGGCGCGTCCTGCGGCTCACGCGGGGGTTGCAGCCTGTCGGCACTGGGCCAGTCTGCGCCCGCTGCCGCTGGGTCCTGAGCGTCGGCTCGGGCGGCGCGTGTATCATCCGGGCCCGCTGCCATTTTTTCGGTGTCTTTGGCGTCGGACGCCCGCGCGGCGTCTTGGTCCTGCGCCGCCGCTTTCGCGTCTCGGTCTTGCGCCGCGTCTTCCGCATCCTCGGTATTGGCTTCGTCGCGCGCGGCGTCCGCGCGGGCGGCTTCGTCGCGCGCGGCATCCGCGCGGGCGGCGGCGTCGCGCGCCTCCTCTTGGGCCTGCGACAGGCTGCGGATCATCTCTTGCACAGCCATCGGCGGCACGGCCTTAACCTCTGTTACCGCCTTATCGGGGGCAAGCTGCGTTTTCTCGCCCTTGGTTTCGGGTTGGAAGCGCGCCGCCCCCGTGGCGGCGAGCGGACCCGGGACCGGGTCGGCAGTCATGGCCGAGATCATGGCAAAACCCTTTCTCTGTTCCGGCTGCGACCCGCATCGCTCGGTTTGCTTGGGCACGTTCTCCTGCGGGCAAGGGGCCGTTGCGCCGAAAGGGTCTCGCAGGCCCGTTACCAAAGTGTTTAGGCCGGACTGCGCGTCTTCACGATGGTTAACCCGCTTGGCCGGGATCGCGCTTAGCCGCCAAAAAGGCGCCGCCAAAGCCATTGCAGCGCGGTCAGCGTCAGGAACACGCCGATGCCCCAGAGGGGGATGTCATAGGGCTGAAACGGTGTACCGCGCAGCCATTGCGCGACCAGATCCCCCTGCGGACGGAGCCATCCGATGTCGAAAAGGCCACCACGGTCCCAAAGCCGAAACACCCAGTAGGGCGAGACGTAAAGCGCGATCACGGCGAGCGCGACTGTGAAGAGGCCGCCAAGCGCGCGCGCGATCACGGCAGCACGCGCAGGGTTTCAGGGGCCGCACGAAAGACCAGAAGGTTGCCGCGCCGCTCAATCCGGCCCTCAAGTTCGACGCGCAGCGCAACATGGTCGAGCAGCTGCTCTGTCACCGCAAGGCCGTCGGCATTGGCGAGCAGGAGGAACGCCTCTCCGTCGACGGGTTTGGTCGACACGAAAACCGGTGGCACGCCGCCGATAAGGCAAAGATTTGCACAGGCCCGATGCGCAAGCCCGGTCCCAGGGCTCATCGCGCCGGCATAGCATTTGCCGTCGCAAATCTCGCCCGTCAGCCGCCACCGGCCAAGATCCTGGTGGCGCAGCGCCGGCGCCGAGGCGCCCTCGACCGGGCTAAGCCCCCGGGCCCCACCGCGCACTTGCACCAAATCAAGATCGCCCCGACGCAGGCCGCCGCCCGAAATCTCAACAACCTGGCCGTCAAGGCCCGCCGCACGGGGCGCGACCCCCGATTTACCGGGCGCGGAAAGCAAAACGGGCCGCCCCGCCGGGATCGCATCGCTGCCCGTAGTGACATGGACCCAAGGATAGGGATCGACGCTAAGCACGCCGGTCAGCGTTTGACGCCCGGAAAACCCGCCGGGCATCGGGTCCGCTTGCGTGGTTGCGACTGTCCAACCGACAAAGGCAAAGAGAGCGACGAGGCACAACGCGCTCACCGCCAGAAAGGCGCGCAAACCCGGGGGAACAGACAAATAGCCGACGAAAAACGGTTTCTCGGCCATCACATCTGCCCCAATCGCACGGGGTCCAAGGCCGTCCCCGGCGGATTTGGGCGGGGGTCGAGGAACAGCTCTTTTCCCCGCAGCTCTAACCGATAGGTGGGCACTTTCTCGGTAAACGGCGCGGGTGAGCATCCGTCGGTGACGCGGTACTGAAATCCGTGCCACGGGCAGGTCACGCAGCCGTCGATAATGCGCCCCTCACCCAGCGGGCCGTTTTGATGGGCGCAGGCGTTCGAGATGGCGGAAAAGGCGTCTTTGTCGCGAAACACGGCCACGCGTTCTCCACTTGCCAGCGCGATGACGCGCGCGCGCCCGTCCGCGATCGTGTCGGCGGGCCCGATGGGCATCAGGTCGGTCGTCTGGCCGGCCCGCGCTGGCGCACGCTCCCGGATCGCTGCCCACCCATGCAGCCCGGCCACAAGTGTCGCCGCCACGAGGGTTAGGGCCGCCAAAGCCGGATGGGTTTGATCCTGCAGCGCGCCCAGCGCGATATGGGCGACCACGGCGGCATAGGCCGCGTAGATCAGAAAATGGAGCCGTTTCCACACCGGGGGCGTCAGGAATTTGAGCCAAAAGTCGTGGCTGGTCGCCGCCAATATCAGGAGTACGGTCAGCGCGAAAAGCCCGAAAAGCTCAAACGGAAAACCCAAGAGCTGCGCATAGCTTTGATTGGCGATCAACACGCCCTCAAGCTTTGCGATCCGGGGCGCGGTGAAGCCGTAATACCAGTCCAGGATCAACCCGGCATGGGCCAGCGCCACCAAGGAGGTGAGAACGCCAAAATGCCGACGGTTGTAAAGCAGTGGCAAAAAGCGGGGGTCGAGCCGGGCAAGCGGCCCGATGCAGAGGATCGCGGTCAGCATCAGAAAGGCGCACATGCCAAAGGCACGCGCGCGGTTCATCAGCGGCGTTATCGGACGCTCATGATCCAAAAACCCGGGTGCGACGGCGATGAACAGCCAAAGAAACAGGCCCGCCGCCAGGATCACGACGGCGTCGTAGATCCATTTGTTGGTGTTCCATTGAACCGGGACATACTTAACGCTCACTCCGGGGCCTCCAGCAGAATCGGCTCTGCCGCGCTCGGGGCCTGGCGCAGGCTGAGGCCGCCCAGCACAATCAGGGGCAGAAGGATCGACAGGACGGCCCAGATCGCGCCATGCACCCGACGCTCTGGCCGGTAGCGCGCGCGCCAGGTGTCGCGGCCGGTCTCCAGCAACGCCCAGCGATAAAGAACAAGCGGCCAAAGAAGCAGGATCGCCGGCACCAGAAGCGGGCGAAAGACAAAGGTTCCGCGGGCATCCTCGTCAATCCGGTCGATCCCGATCAGAAGAAACAGAAGTGCCACGCCGGCGCCGATCCAAAGCCAGATCTGCCCGAGGGCCAGAAGGGTCGCGGGGGAAAAAAAACGCACCAACCCCCCCCCCCACAGCACAGGGGGGGGTGTTTTAAACAAAAGACCCCCCCCCAAAAAAAAAGAACCCAAAAAAAAAAAAAAAAAAAAAAA
>CALCPC010000634.1 GCA_937900975.1 uncultured Paracoccaceae bacterium | reverse complement strand
TTGGGCCAGCGGCACCGGCGCCAGTTTCGCGCCCAATGTGGGAACAAAGGACAAAAGCGGCGATAGGGTCTGGCCAAAGAAGTCAAAGGCGCTGGTGGCGGCGGCGCCGGCGGTTACGACGGCGGTTGCGGTGGTGCGAAGGTCGGTCATCGGTCTCTCCCGTGATTGGTGTGTGCCACGGAATACAGACTGATCCCCGCCTCCGGCACCCACCCTCACGCCGCTGTCACCGGCGGCGACGGCGCGTGAGCATAGGGTTGCAAACGCTGAAACAATCGCGCCAATCCAATGCCGCCACCGCGAGGCGGGTTACGCCGCGTTTCAACGCACCGAACGCGTTCCAGTCAACCGACCCCGCGCGCCGTCACCCGGGGCTCAAGGCAACCCCGGCGTCGCGGAGCGATCACCGGGCGCCGGGTTTCGCGGAACGGGCGGCGACCTATGCGCCCAACCCATAGGATGGGCTGCGGTATCACGGCGCCCCTTGGTGCACCCCCCCCGGGCCGAGGCGGCCGAGCCGTTTCGTGAAAAGCCTAGATCCCGTAACGCTGCCAGAAATCATCGATTTCAACGTGTTTCGGGATGCTCGATGGTAGAGGCGGTTCACCAAACGCCGTAGGCGCCTAACCGTCCATTTTCAGCGCAGAAATGAATGCCTCTTGCGGGATGTCGACCTTGCCGAATTGGCGCATCCGCTTTTTCCCGGCTTTCTGCTTTTCCAACAGCTTCTTTTTCCGGCTGACATCGCCGCCATAGCACTTGGCCGTCACGTCCTTGCGCAGGGCGCTCAACGTCTAGCGGGCGATGATCCGGCCGCCGATGGCCGCTTGGATCGGGATCTTGAACATGTGCTGGGGGATCAGTTCCTTCAGCTTTTCGACCATCGCGCGGCCGCGCGCCTCGGCCCGGTCGCGGTGGACCATGGTCGAAAGCGCGTCGACAGGCTCTTCGTTCACCAGGATCTGCATCTTTTGCAGCGCATCCTCGGTGTAGCCGATCATCTGATAGTCAAAGCTCGCATAGCCTTTGGTCACGCTTTTCAGCCGGTCGTAGAAATCGAACACGACCTCGTTCAGCGGCAAGTCATAGACCACCATCGCCCGCGTTCCCGCATAGGTCAGGTCCTGCTGGATGCCGCGCCGGTCCTGGCAGAGCTTTAGCACATCGCCCAGAAACTCATCCGGCACCAGGATCGTCGCCTTGATGCGCGGCTCTTCGATATGCGCGATCTTGACCTGATCGGGCATGTCGGCGGGGTTGTGCATCTCCAACACCGTGCCATCGGTCATGTGGATGTGGTAGATCACGCTTGGCGCGGTGGTGATCAGGTCGATGCCGTACTCCCGCTCCCACCGGTCGCGGATCACCTCTAGGTGCAAAAGCCCGAGAAACCCGCAGCGAAAGCCAAAGCCGAGCGCGGCCGAGGTTTCCATCTCCGCCGAAAAGCTGGCATCGTTGAGCTGCAGCTTCTCGATGGCGTCGCGCAGATCCTCGAAATCCGCCGCATCGACGGGGAAAAGCCCGCAAAAGACGACGGGAACGGAGTGCTGAAAGCCCGGCAGCGCGATCTCGGTCCCTTTCTTTTCATGTGTGATCGTGTCGCCGACCCGGGTGTCGCGCACTTGTTTGATGGAGGCTGTCAGAAACCCGATTTCCCCAGGCCCGAGGCTTTCGACCGTCTCCATTGCGGGGCGAAAAACGCCGATCCGGTCGACCGAGTAGGTCGCTTTGGTGTTCAGCATCTTGATCCGCTCGCCCTTTTTCAGGCGCCCATCGAGCACGCGGACCAAAACGACAACGCCGAGATAGGCGTCGTACCAACTGTCGACCAGCATCGCCTTTAACGGCGCTTCTGCCGCGCCCTCCGGCGCCGGAAGGCGCGCAACGATCGCTTCCAACACATCGCCGATGCCTAGCCCGGTCTTGGCCGAAATCAGCACGGCGTCAGAGGCGTCGATGCCGATCACATCTTCGATCTGCTCGGCCACACGCTCCGGCTCTGCCGCGGGCAGGTCGATCTTGTTGAGCACCGGTACGATCTCGTGATCCGCCTCGATGGCGGTATAGACATTGGCCAGCGTCTGCGCCTCCACCCCTTGGGAGGCGTCGACGACCAGAAGGCTGCCCTCAACCGCGCGCATCGACCGGCTAACCTCATAGGCGAAATCGACATGGCCGGGTGTGTCGATCAGGTTCAGAATATAATCCCGCACGTCCGCAGCCTTGTAATCGATGCGCACGGTGTTGGCCTTGATCGTGATCCCCCGTTCACGCTCAATATCCATCGCGTCCAGAAGCTGCTCCTTCATGTCGCGGTCGGCGACGGTGCCTGTGGACTGGATCAGCCGGTCGGCGAGCGTCGATTTGCCGTGGTCGATATGCGCCACGATGGAGAAGTTGCGGATGTGCGAAAGCTTTGCCATGGCGGGCATATTGCGGTGCGGGGGGGCTTCGTCAAGCGGCTCTGCCCGCGTGACAAAGACGCCCGCAGTGCAGGCTTTGCAAAAAGGATTGCGAAGGGGCGCCAAATTGAGTTGCCTCATCTCCCGATAAAGGACGGATCGATGCGCGACACCACCCCCCTTATCGCCAGTCTCCGCGCCGCGTCCCGCAGCCTGGTGCGGAGCTTCGGCCTTCTTGACCGCGGCGTCGCGGGCACGGCGCTGTCGCCGTCGGCCGCACATATCCTGCTGGAAATCGGGTTTGACCCCGGGCTGACCGCCGATGATCTTTGCGCGCGGCTGAAACTTCCGAAACCGACCCTCGGCCGGCTGCTGCAAAGGGTAGAGCATGCGGGGCTGATCGGGGCAGAGGCTGAGGGCCGCGACCGACGGTTAACCCTGTCGCCAAAGGGTGCGCAGGTCTTCAAGGACCTCGACCGTTTCGCCAAGTCGCAAGTGATCGATGCGCTGGCCCGGCTGCCGCAGGGGTCCGGAGCGCGGGGGCTGTCTGGCCTTTCGGAGTATGCCGTCGCGCTGACGGACGACACGCCAGCGCAGGCGCAGATCCTGACCGGCTACACACCCGGGCTTGGCGCGCGGATCGTGGAGCTTGCGCTGCATTGCATGGCCGAGGAACTGGATTTCGGCCGCGCGTTTGAGACCCGGCTCCTCGGCGATATGGGCCGCTTTCTGCCGGCGCTCGGCGGCGGGCGCAACCAGACCTGGCGGGCGGAGCTGGGCGGCGTCACCGTGGGCGCGATCACCATCGACGGCGACCATCTGGGGGACAATCTTGCGCATCTGCGCTGGTTTGTAATGGCGCCAGAGGTCCAGGGCCGTGGGCTGGGCGCCGACCTACTTGCCGCGGCGCTTGGCTTTTGCGACGCGCATGGATTTCGCGAAACGCATCTTTGGACCATCAAGGGCCTCGACAAGGCGCGGGCGCTCTATGACCGAACTGGGTTCTCTCTGGCCGAGGAATGGACGGGCGATCAATGGGGGCGCGCTGTGACCGAGCAGCGGTTTGTCCGCCCGCACCCTTTGCAACAGCGCCCAGACCCGGACGCCTAGCCCGGTGCCAACCCGCCAACGGGGCGGGCAGACGGCGCTGTTTTTCGCTTGCACCCGGCCGCACCCCGGGACTAGCCTTGCGTATACGCCGCGACCGAAGAGGGGCCGAGCATGAGCCCTACACGGCGGCAAACGAAGGGAGAGTACCATGACCACCAGACATCTTCTGGCCGGCGCCGCGGCACTGGCACTATCGGCGACACTTGCCAGCGCGCAAGATTATAACCTGCGGCTGCAAACGCATTATGCGCCCGAGACGACCTCCGGCAAGCTGATCAAAGACTTCATCGACGACTTGCAAACCATGTCTGAGGGCCGCATGACCTTCGAGAAGTATAGGACGACCTCGGTCGTCAAATCCGTCGAAGGCTTCGACGCTGCGGCCTCTGGCATCCTCGACGGGGAAATGCATGGCGGCGCCTATCAAACCGGCAAGAACCCGGCCTTTCAGTTCGTCGGCGACATCATGGGCGGCTACGACACGCCCTGGCAGCAATATGCCTGGCTTTACAATGGCGGCCTCGAAGACGCCAACGAGCTTTACAACCAATATGGGATGGAGCTGATCGGCTGGTGGATCTATGGCCAGGAATCCATGTCCTCCTCCCGCCCCATCGCGGGGCCCGCCGATCTGGTGGAGTGGAAATTCCGCTCCCCCCCCGGTCTTGAGACCGAGATCTTTGCAGAGCTTGGCGCCTCGCCCATCGTGATGGATTTCAACGAGATCTTCACAGCGCTAGAGCCCGGCATCATTGACGGCGCCGACGCCTCCTCGCTGGCCAACAATGTGGG
>CALCPC010000633.1 GCA_937900975.1 uncultured Paracoccaceae bacterium | reverse complement strand
GCAGCGCACGCCGCGCCGTCGCGACATTGCCGGCAGCAAAGCCGCGCACAGCCCCGTGCAACGCGTCGACGGCCACATCTGTCACCCCCGACCGCGCCGTCACCTCCGTCACGATATCGGCAAGGGCGACCAGCGCCGTGCGGCCAGAAATCCAGTGCCCGCGGCCATAATTCTCGCCATCCGCCCACACGTCCAGCCGGTTGGGAAACGCGGGCCAGGGCCTTGCATCCCAGGCCCAAACATGCGCCCGCGCCAGATCCACCATCGGCCCGCCATAGACCCGGCTGACCGGATTGTGTGCGGCCTGTCCCCAATACCCAAGCACGGCCTGCAAATACCGGATCTGAATGAAGTCGTCCTGCCCGCCGTTGGAATAATAGGGCGCGAAACTTTCCACCGATTGCGGGTCCAAGAAGACGTTCGGCTGATTGGTGCCCTTGTCAATCGCCGGGCATCCAAGCTCGGTAAACCAGATCGGCTTGCCCTCGGCCTGCCAAGGCGTCGGTGTGGACAAGCGAACGCCGCCGATCCGGTTCCAATGCGGCCGCGACCACCAGTTTCGGATATCCTTATAGCGATAGACCCAAGGGTCGCCATAAGCCCCGTCATTGATCGGCGTCCGCCGCTGAGCGTCCCGTGCGGGGCCAGAGGCATAATACCAATCGTATCCCTCGCCACCCGCGACATTGCCGCTCAGATATTCAAGACTGTAGATCGACTTGGCATCGCTGTCGGCATGATCTGACCCATCACGCCAGTCCGACAGGGGCATGTAATTGTCGATGCCCACAAAATCGATCTCGGGATCGGCCCAAAGCGGGTCGAGGTGGTACAGAACATCGTTCGACCCATCCCCTGGGTGATAGCCAAAATACTCTGACCAATCAGCGGCATAGCCGAGCTTTGTCTGGGATCCCAGCAACACCCGACACTCCGCCGCCAGCGCGCGGAGCGCGTCGACCACCGGAAAATCGGTGCGGTCCGAACGGATCTGGGTCAGGCTGCGAAGCTCTGATCCAATGCAAA
Organism: uncultured Paracoccaceae bacterium; assembly: GCA_937900975.1. Classification (GTDB taxonomy): domain Bacteria; phylum Pseudomonadota; class Alphaproteobacteria; order Rhodobacterales; family Rhodobacteraceae; genus Algicella. The sequence continues at coordinate 14,679 of CALCPC010000633.1, read as the reverse complement.
AAGACGCGACACCCCCCGCCGCCGCGCAAAGCGCCGCGTAATGAAGGATGAAGCGCCGATAGCTGAACTCAAGCGGCCCGGAATACGTGACGGTCCCGTCGCCGATCGCGAAATCGGCGGCGGACGCGGTTCCGAAGAACGCGGCGACCTCCGCCGCCGCCGCCGGGCTTTGATCGGGGCTGCCCTCGATGCCCGGGGCCAGCGACAGCGTAATCCGCCCCCGCCAGGGAACCGGCGGTTGCTCCACCTCGCCTGTCCAAGGATCGACCAGCCCGTTGCCCTCTCGAATGTCCATCAGGATAAACGGATAGAACATCACGTCCTGACCCCGGGCCGTCAGATCCTGGATCGCCTGAACAACGCTGGCGTCGGCTGGCGTGCCGCCAAAGCCCGGACGCGCATCGACATAAGAAACGCGCCGCGCATCGGCCCGCGTTACACCGGACACGGACCAAGCCATGGTCTCGGCCTCTTGCGTCACCTGCTCGCACTGGGGACGCAGCGAACAATGCGACGCACGCAAATCGTCGCCAAACCAGCTGACCACCATCGAGACGGATCGGCAGTTCGGCAGATCCCGCTCCATCTGATCCAGCGCCACCTCAAGATCCGGCACACCGTAATCGTTGTTGATATTGGCCGTGCGGGTGACACCCTTGCCATCGTTGAAAAGAACGGGCTCGGTCGCCAGCGAATACTCCCCAGTTCCCGGCACCAAAGCGACGCCTTGAATGGCAAGCGCGGGGTCGGCGACGCCCACATCCGAACCCGCCCCGGCCTTGCGCGTCACTTCAAAGCTGAATTGCGGGATCCGGTTGCCATAGGGGGTAAGGTCAAGATCCTCGATCACAATATAGGCCGTGCCGCGATAGGCTGGCGCCTCACCATCCGGCAGGTTGCAGGCAATCGTGGGGTCCGGCAGTTGCGCCTCATCGCCTGGATAAAGCCGCCAGGCCACATCGGCCAGGGTGACAAGCTGACCATCGGCCCAAACCCGCCCGATGCGCGCAACCTCCCCCTCGCAGAGCGCAATCGCCAGACTGACCGAATAGCTGTAGCTGTTCGTGCGCGGCCCCGCAGACGCGCCCTTGCCGCCGCCCGATGTGGCGACAGTCTCGACAAAGTTGCTCGACCAAATGATCTCACCGGACAGGCGCATCTGCCCCCACACACGCGGGATCGGCGTCCCCTCGCGGGAGCCCATGACGCGGAACTGGTCAACGCGGCCAACCTCGACCGCTTCTGCGCCAATGCCGAGAAGCTTTTGATCCAGGATCGTGCCCACCGTGGCCCCAACAGCCCGGCCGAGTGTCGCGGCCCCAAGCCCCACCCCCGACCCCCCCAAGGGAGAGCCCAGCGCGGGCCCCGCCGCTGCCAGCACAATCGTTGCCATCAGTCACTCCCCGTTTCGAAATCGAAAGATGCCCGCGATGCGCCGCGCCCAGGCGTCCGACAACGCCGCCTCGACGACGCCCGCGCGCGTGTAGGAATGGATGAACGCCGGCGGCGTCGCGGCGCTCAGTATCCCCATGTGCTTGGCAACACCGCCCGCGCGCATGCGAAATATCAAAACATCCCCCGGCGCCGCTTCGCCGACGGGCTCAAAATGCCGTGCCGCCGCCGCAAGCAACCGCTCCACCCCATCGGTCTCGGACCAATCCCAGGTATAGGCTGGCACAGTCTCGGGCTCCGGCCCCGCACAGGCGCGCCAAACGCCCCGCACAAGGCCCAAGCAATCCGCGCCAGCCCCGGCACAGCTCGCCTGATGAACGTAGGGCGTGCCGAGCCAACGCCGCGCCTCGGCCACGATCTCAGCAGGTGTCGCCATTGGCCCCACCCCCCCGCGTTCCGCCTTCATGAACGTCGCCGCTGCGCGGATAGGCGGTCACCCAATCCTCCCCCGGAATATGCGGAAAACCGCGAAAATTGAGGAAGTTGTCGAACTTCACACGGCATGTCGCGGCCGTCCCATCGCAGCCCGCCGTCACGCGAAACCGGTCGCCCAGCGCTGGCGGCAGCGGCGGCGTTTCCCACAATTCCAGCCGCCGCGTGCCCGCGATGCGCAGATCCTGCTTGATCATCGCGCGCAGCCCCTGATTGCTGCCGCTTTGCCAATCGAGCACCCCGAAGGAAAACCAACCCTCGGCAAAAGCGTCGAGCCCACGCGCCACGACCACCGCGCCGTCCAGCGCGGTTGTGACTGTGTCTTCGGCCGAGTACGCTGGGTCCAAAGGATCTATGCCGCAGGAAGAGTCTCCAAACGCCGCCCCGCATGTGCGGCTGAACGCGCGGCCAAGCGGGCGGTTCAACGCTTCCGAGATCCCGCGAAGCTCCGCTTCAAAGGCGTTCCCCTGCTGGCGCACCTCACCCAACGCGCCCCGAAGGACAAGGATCCGATCCTCTGGCGCCTGCCAGTTCACCCACCAATGTTCGACCGACGCATCGTCAAAACGCCCGACCAGAATATCCTCCTCAGTCAGTCCAACCGCCGACAACGCGCCAAGCGCTGCGGCATTGTCCACACTCAGGCCCAGCGCGGCGTCCAATGTGGCGGCGTCCATGCCGGTGCTCGCCTCGAACACAGTGCCATCGAACGCCAAATCGCGGTCGTGATCCGTAAACCCAAAAACCAGGCCATCCTGGCGCGTCACACGCCAGCACCGCGTCAGTGTCGTCGCACCAGAGGCAAGATGCGCGCCAAGGCTGTCTGTCATCTCCAACATCAGACCCGCACCTCGACCACAGGCACCGATGGCATCTCTCCTGCCGAAAAACGCGCGACGCTGGTCTCGATCCGGTCGGTGTCAAACCGCACCGGCACATCGAATTCATACCCCGCCGTCACTTCGATTTCTGGCGGCGGGGGTTCTGCGAAAACGATCTCACCGGTCGCCAGATCGCAGGTGTAATGCACGTCATGACGCACCGTGTCGCCAGCCAATGCGACGCTCAGCGTACCCGCCACGGGCTTTGCGATCAGCCGCTGATAGGTGAACGCACCAGAGCGGTAGTTCTTGGTCAGCGCAAAGGCCGTTCTTGCGCCGTCCCCGTGCCCCATAAGCTGATCGGTCGGTGCAGGCTCAGCCGATGGCACGCAGGATTTATAGTCGGTCCAGTCCTTCCACCGGAAGCCGATCAACTGCCCCTGACGGGCCTCGAAAAACGCAACCAGCGTCTCCAAATCATCCAAAGAGCGGACGCCGATCCCCGCATCATAGCGCCGCCGCGAATGGGCCCATGGCGTGTTGCGCTCCTCAAACCCATTGGAAAGGCCGACAATTTCGGTCCGTCGCTCGGGCCCTCCGATGGATCCAAAGGACAAGGTCGCCGGAAAGCGTTCTTCGTGAAAATTCATAAGGGATGCCCCCAAATACGGCCCAAAAGCCTAAAGATTGCGGCGAGAGCGGCTGAGCGCGCGGCTCATCTGCGCCGCGATCTGACCCCGCGCCTTTTGAAAGCCTGCCGTATCGGGGGTTGAGACGTTCATGGTCACATTGACCGTCTGCCCGCCCGAGGCCGCGACCCCAAGCCGGCCGTCCGCGCCCCGCTTCAGCGGCATAATCGCTTCGGGTCCCGCCTCGCCCATCAGCCCGGTACGCCCCCGCGCCATGGGGAACAGCGTCGGCCCCGTGACGATCCCGCCGGTTGCGAACGCTTCCACACGGCCCTGGCTGACAACCGCACCCTTGGCGAAGGCACCTCCGAAAAGCCCCGCGGTGATCGCCCCGCCAATTGCGCTGGAAACCGGTTTTAACGCCGCGCTTAGAACCGATCCGGTCAGCGATTTCCCGATCTGAGCCAAGACGTCAGAGGCGCGGGCACCGTCAAAGATCAAATCTGTGAACGCGTTCTTGAGGGTCGTGCCGACGGACCGCGACAGGCTTGACGCATTGGTCGAGGCCGACTTCATCGACACCGACACATCTTCCATCTCCGCGCGAAACGCAGCGGCCATCGCGTCGGCAGAACCGATGCTGGTCTCCAACTCCTCAAGCCTGCGCTCGAATGCGTCGAGATCGGTCACAAGATCGGTCATCGGTCCTCCTTTGGGGTGTCGGGAAATTGCTTCATCAGCGCATCAAGCCCCGACCGCGTCAGCACACCGGGGTCCGCGCCGGCGGTGCCGACAAGAAAAATCAACTCCGCCGGCGTCAGATCCCAGAATTCGTGCGGCGCCAGGCCAAGCCGGCGAAGCCCCAAATCCATCAGCTTCGGCCAGGCCACCCGGCTCATGGTTCATCCTCAGGCGGCATGAAGGTGGCTTTCAAAAGCGCAGCCGCCGAACGCGCCGCCGCAACCGGGCCGCCGCCAATCTCAGCCTCCAGCACCTCCTCTGGAGAGGCGCCAAGCCCCGCGGCAATCAGCGCGACCAGATCGGCGGTTGAAAAGCGGCCATCCTCGAACCGCGCAACCAACTCCAGAAGCGATCCCGCCTCTAGCCGCGCCTCAAGCGCCGCAAGCCGGCCAAGCGATAGGCGCATGATCCGCCGCTCACCATTGACCGTCAGCGCAACCTCACCGCGATAGGGGTTCTCCATCAGGCCGCCACAAAGGTCAGTTGCCCGGCCGAAGACAAAGACAGCTCGTAAACAGCTTCGCCATCATGGCTGCCGGAATACTCGATTGCCGTGATCTGGAACGGGCCCTCCACCGTGCCGAAACTTGGGATAACCACCTGAAAATCCGGGATCTGGCCATCGAAAAAGATCTGCCGCGCCCGGTCGTCGGTGCTCGCGTCAAGAAAGACGCCAGACCCCGAAATCGCCGCTGAGCGCACGCCCGTGCCCGCCAAAAGCTCCCGCCAGCCGCCCGCGCTTTGCAGATTGGTCACATCGACGGGCTCGGCGTTGAACGTGATCCGCGTTGCGCGCAACCCCGCCACCGTCTCGAAACTGCCGCTGCCGGTCATATCGATCTTGATCAAAAGATCCTTGCCTGATTGCGCTACCATTTGGGGTCCTCTCATGTGGTCGCAGCACCCGAAGCCGGGCGCGTGGAACAGGGCCCGGGGCGGGCCTCAATCGTCATGCGATGGTGGTCTGGGGCCTCTCACCGCCCGGCGGGGCGCCCTCGGCCAATGACCTCGGCGCCACCATCGGGTTGGGTACGGGACGCTCAGGGGGGAAGCCTGGGCTAGGCCGCGTCCTCTAGATGCGCGCGAAACCGCAACACGACCCGGCGCGGGCGGCGCGCCGTGTTGCGTTCGGCGCGGGCCGACAAAAAGCGCAGGCTGACAAGATGGCCCCGCGACAACGCAAGCGGCGCGTCATCCAACGCCAGACAGATTTCGGCCGCCGCAAGCTTTGCCTCCGAAAACCCCTCATGGTCGGTGTGGACGGTCACGTTGAAATCGTGGAACGCCGCCTTGTGCGTCGCGCTGGACGCGGGTCTTGCACGCTCTTCCCCCAGCGTCACATGGGTCGGCGGCAAGGTATAGGGCTCTCCCGGCGGCGGTGTGTCGTAGATGGCGGTGCCCACGATGCTGGTCACGGCCGGACTGCTCAAAAGCCGGTTGTAGACCGCAACCTGCAGGGGTTCGGACAAAGCGTAACTCATGTCAGGGCCCCCACCTCGCAGTCGCAAATGATGTAATGGCCATCACGGTCAAACTCGGTCACCGCGAAGATCGGATAAACACGCGCCCCCTCGCGAAACCGCTGATCGGGCCGTGGCCGGGATGGCGCGCCATAAGGGGTGCCGCGAACCACCACGCGATAGCGTTGCCGCGTCCGGTCGGCGCCGGCGACAACGGCCTCGGTGCCCGTGCGGGCGCGAAGCTCTGCCCAAACCGTGCCGAGGCTGGACCAAGTCACATCGAACCCGCCCCCCCCGTTCGGGACGTCGACGCGCTCCTCCAAGATCAGCTTGCGGTTCATCACAGGTTTTTTCACAAGCCATCCCCCGCAAGGCGCAGCGGCCGAAACCGATCGATCAGCGCCAGAACGCCAAAGGGCAACGTCGCCGCCGCGGGCCCGTCCGTGCCGCGATGCTCATAGAAATGGGCGGCCAGCATCAGCACCGCTTGGCGCATATCGGCGGGGCTATCCTCCCAAACCGGGCCATACCCCGCGACAAAAGCGATCCGAACCGTGCCAAGATGCGGCACCGGGGGCAAAGCGCTTGCCACGATTTCGGGCCGCAGGCTGTCAGGCCGCAGGGTGTAAAGATCGGCCGAAACTTCCGTCTCACTGCCGTCGCTCGCAACCAAGGTGACAGCGCTCACCGCGCTGACGGGTGCCACCGGCAACCCCTGACGCGGGGGCGCGGCCCAGCGCCCCAGCTCCCACAAGAAACTGCGCTCCAGCAGGACTTTGCCGGTACGCGCCTCAATGGCGGACATGGCCGCGCGGGCGCAGATCTCTAGCAACCCGTCCTGCGCGCCATCGTCGGAAAACCCCGTGCCAACGCGCAGATGGTCGGCCAAGGCGCGCACAGGATAGGCCGCCGCCGCCGGCGACGTGCTCTCGGTCAGATTCATAAGGGTCTCCCGCTTGGGCCGGCGCGCGCGCCAAGGCCCTGGATTGGGTCAGATGGAACGCCCCAAAGGGGGCGTCCCAAGCCAGCAAACCACACACCGGTGACAGCGTTTCGGGCGGCGTTTTGGCCCTCACGCACCCCGTCCCCCAAGACCATCCACGGTATCGGGCAGCGGTGGCACATCGCGCTGATTACACCGCGCTATCGGGCGCCGGACCGGACTGCGCGCGTCAGCCCGCCCCTCGGTCCGACGCCGCCGTCAAACCGATCAGCTTACGCCGAATTTCAACAGCTTGATCGCCGCGAAATCGCTGACATCGCCGCCCACACGCTTGGTCGCATAAAACAGAACATGCGGCTTGGCGCTGAAAGGGTCGCGCAGAATGCGCAGATCGGGACGCTCTGCAATCGTATACCCGGCGCGGAAATCGCCAAACGCAATCGCCGTCGCCTCGGGGCCGATATCGGGCATGAACTCATCGATCAAAACGGGATAGCCCATCAACCGCGCAGGCTCTGCCGCGGCCAGACCGTCCGACCACAGGAACCGCCCGTCCGCGTCCTTCATCTTCCGCACGGCGCCCGCCGTTTTGGAGTTCATGACAAAGGTCGCGTTGGCCCGATAGCGTGCGCCAAGCGCATAGACCAGATCCACGACGGCGTCAGCGGGCTCGGTCGCCGAGAAATCGCCCGACGCCCCCGTTGCGACATAGCCCAGAGAGCCCCAGGACCAGCTGTCATCCGCGACCGCGGCATAATCCAGGAAACCCGTCGGCTTGTCGTCGCCGTCGCCAAAGACGAAAGCCTCCGCTTCGGCGCGCGCAAACTTGTCCGCGATCCGTTCGGCCAGCCAGGTCTCGACGTCAAAAGCGCTATCATCTAGAAGGCGCTGCGACGCTTTGGGCAGCGCCGAAAGCTCATGCAGCGGGATCGACACACGATCGATCTGCGGGGTCGCCGTCTCGGTCTGGTTTGCCGTCTCCGATGCCCAGCCCGACCCAATGTCGGTGTGATCGACCAAAACGTCATAGGCGGTCGCATCCACAGCCACGACATTGGCAATCGCACGGATCGACGCCGCGCCCCGCAGAACGCTGGTGATCATCTCGGCGGTCTGCGGGTCGACAAGATACCCGCCCTCCGCTGCAACGGATGTAGACAGCGCTTTGCCCTCCAGCTCCACGCCGCGCAGAGCATCGTCGTCGCCGGTGCGCAGATAGGCGCCAAAGGCCTTCTTGTGCAGCGGCATCTCGTCTGCCGCGCGAGACAAGGCGGGGCGCTCGGAGGAGAGGGACTTACGGTCAAGCATGGACAATCGGCTTTCCTGATCTGAGAGTCGCGATTTGATTTCCCCCTGAAACCGTTTGAAATCGTTCAGAAAGCCTGTCATCGCGGCCTTGACTTCCTGGGCCGGCTGGCCGGGTGCGGGGGGCATTGCCCGGGATTTGGTCTCTGAATTCTGCATCGAATTGTCCTTTGTGATGTCAGCCTCATGCGGCCTTGCCGTCGTCACGCTATGAGCGACCGCGCCTCGGTCAAAACCGTGGCGAGGTCCTCTGCCAGTGCAGCGTCAGCGGGGCTTGCTGGCGCGTGCACACGCGCTTCGGGCAGCATCGGAAACGTGACGACCGACACCTCCCAAAGATCCACCTCAAGGAGCTTGCGGCCCCCTTCGGCCAATTTTTCTGCCCGCACGGTGTGATAACCGATGGACAAACCGTCTATGGCGCCCGCCTCCAGCAGCGCCAGCGCCTCCCGCCCCAGCGCCACATCCGTCAAGATCCGGCCCCGGACGTACAAACCCCGGACATCCTCACGGATCTCCGTCCAGACACCGATGGGATGCAGCGGATCATGCTGCCAAAGCATCTTGACCGCGCCGCCCGGGCGGTCGGTGCGGGCCAAGGATCGGGCATAGGCTCCTTGCGACACGACATCGCCGCCCTGATCGGGGCGGCCGAAAAGGCTCGCATAGCCCTCGATTACCCCCTCTTTCAGGGCCAATTCCGGGCCCATCGCGCAGTATTTGGTTTCCAGCGCGGGTGGCTTCAGTTGCGGTATCATGACGGGCCCCTTTACGGACTGGTGATAAGAAAAGAGGTCGCAACCTCGGTGGCGAGGAACGCCGCGCAGCCGAACACGGCCAGCCACAGCCGTCGCTCCAGCCGCTCCAACCCCACTTCGATCTGTGCAAGCCGACGCTCCAGCGCCTTCCAACGCTCGTCGGTCACGCGCTCATGGGCCTCGATCCGTGCCGAGGCGCGGTCGAACGGCTCATAAAGAAACCGGGATCCAGGGCCGCGGCCACGCTCTTCGCTCATGCATCGTCCGCGCGCTTCGGCAGTCCAAGCAGGGCACGTTTTTCAGCCTCCGAAAGAAACTCCGCCTCCGATACGCGGCGCCACATCGCTTCACGCTCCGGCACCAAAGCATGCACTTGATCGAGGTCGGGAAGGATCTGCAGACCATGGCCGAACCGCGCGGGCAGCCAGCCCGACAAGGCCGCCAAGGTCTTTGTGACCAGCGGCAAAACGGTCAGCCGGTAAAATGCCCGGTTCGCCTCCTGATAATTCGCATAGCTGTTGTCGCCCGGCAGGCCCAGCAACATGGGCGGCACGCCAAAGGCCAGCGCGATCTCCCGCGCGGCGCTTTCCTTGGTCTTCTGAAACTCCATATCCGACGGGCTGAAACCCATCGGCTTCCAATCCAGCCCGCCTTCCAGAAGCATCGGCCGACCGGCGTTCACAGCGCCTTGGTGGTGGTTCGCCAACTCATCCACCAGCCGCGCATACTGATCGGACCCCATCTGCCCTTGCCCGTCCGCACCCTTATAGACAATCGCGCCCGAGGGCCGCGCCGCATTGTCCAACAGCGCCTTCGACCAGCGCGAGGCCGCATTGTGAACATCCAGCGCCGAGGCCGCCGCCTGCATCGGCGACAAACCATAATGATCGTCTTGGGGATGGAAGTTCTTGATATGCAGGATCGGCGGAAAGTCCGCGCTCATCGCAAAGCGATGCTTTCGTCCCGCGACCCGATACTCATAGGCCACAGGCCAACCATCGCTTCCCGGGATAACCTGCATGCGGTCCGAACGAAGCACGAACAGCTCGGACGGGCGGCCATCGACCGTTTCGCCCGCGGCCTCGAAATAGCCGTCGCCGCTCAACAGAAGCTGGCCGTAAAACGCCTCGAACAGCGTTGCATAGCCCTGGCCAAGGTTTGGCTGCTGGATCAGCGACAGAAGGGGATGCTCGTCATAGCGGCGCTCCCGATCTTGTACCAACACCGGGACGGCCGCCGCCGCCTCCGCGATCATCTTCACGCAGCGAAACCCGACCGGGTTGCCCGCAAATCCGTTGCGGGTCAGCGAGGCGGTGTCGCGCGGGCTCCACGCCACCCGCCCAGCACCCTGGAAGGCAATCACCGGCGCGACGGCCGAGGCCTTAACCTCGCGCGCCGGTGCCTTCTGTTGGAAGAGCCTGAACGCCATGCGCTATCCTTCTTTGCTGAAACCAAAAAACCGGGGCCTGCCCGGATCACAAACGACGGGGGCCGCGCTTCGATCACGAAGGCGGCCCCAGTGCTGTATTGAAATCTCCGGCGGCCCTGCCGCCAAAATTGTCAGAGCTTGCGCACCCGCGGTGCCCGCCAGGCGGCGGCGGGATCGATCACCAGATCGGTCAACGCCCAAACCAAGGCATCGACCCGGTCCGGGCTGCCCGACCCAGCAATCCCCTGTGTGGTCAGCTGGCACTTCTGAGCATCTAGCTTGGCAAAGCCGCCGACATGCGCCACCCGGCCCTGCTCATAAAGTGCCGCAACAGGCTCTGCGCGCGCCGCCTTTCCCCGGGTCGCCCGAACCGAGCGATAGGGCACCAAGGGATCGACCTGCCGCACGACGGCCTCTACCAAATCTCCGCCTTGGTTGACCTCCGCCACCAACCGATCCGCGCCATGATGGTGCACAGCCTCGACCGCGGCGCGCGCCCACTCCGCGGGGCTTGCGGCCGTTATCGTTGCATCATCCAGCACGTAGGCCATCCAGGATTGCGGCGGCCCCGACATTTGGATCCCGGCCACGATCAGACCACACGCGTCTGAGGTTTTCTCCCCCGTCACCGGCGGATCGACGGCGACCACAATGCGGTCAAGCGTCGGCGCCGCGGCGATCCGGGCCTTGTCGATCATCGCATGGGTCCACAACGCGCCCTCGCGACCCTCCAAAAGCTCACCCTCCAGCTCCTGCCGGCCAAGCTCGGTCCCCTGGTAGCGCGCCGTCACGCGTTCCAGAAAACCACGCGCCAGATAGGTCCGGTTGGCCGCTGTCGGCGCTTGTGTCTTGCACGTGTTGGGATCTTCCAAGATCCGGCGCAGCAAGGGCTGGTTGCGCGGCGTCGTCGTCACCACCTGGCGCGGGCGATCGCCAAGGCGCAACCCAAACTGCAGCATGTCCCACGCATCTTCGGCCTGCTTCCACTTCGCCAATTCATCGGACCAGGCGCAGTCGAATTGCGGCCCACGCAGCGCCTCGGGGTCAGAGGCGGAAAGACACACCGCCTCCGCCCCGTTTGGCCAGACCAACCGGCGCCGTTGAGCGTTCCAGACCGGGCGCCGGTCCGGCGGGCTGCACGCAAGGATGCCGCTGTCGCCCAAAACCATCACCTCGCGCGCCTGATCATAGGTTTCACCCATCAAGGCAATCCGCCGGCAGCGTCCCGGGTCCAGCGGCGTCGCCCCCTCCACTTCCGACCGGATCCACTCCGCGCCAGCGCGCGTTTTGCCGGCACCACGTCCCCCCAGGATCACCCAAGTCGTCCAATCGCCCTCCGGCGGGATCTGATGACTTGCGTGCGCCCAATGCTCAAAAAGATAGGGCAGCGCCGCGATGGCATTGTCGCTAAGACCCGCCAAGAACGCTTCAATCCTGTCCATCGGCGCGAATTCGAAGAAGTCGCTCACGGATTTCGTGTCTTGCGGCGTCAAGATCGATTGTTCCGACGCCTTGTGATTTGCCTGATGTGTCAAGGGAGCCCTCGATTTCAGCTACCGCCTTCAATTGATCAACGTAGTGGCGCAACAGGATATGGCGCCGCCGCGCCTCCTCGACGGACGCGGGCTCTTTGTCCTGCGCCGCCAGCGACGCCGTCATCAGCTTCAACAGTCTGATCTTGATCAGACGCGCCTCTTCGCGGGCCAGTGCTTCCGCTGCGCCATCGCCGTCTTGCGTCATAGGATGAAATGCGCCCTCAATCGCGCCTGTGCAAAAACAGAAAAAGCGGTGCACGATACCCGTGCCCGCTGACCCATGTCTTGCAGTATGCCTTGTCTTCTACTTTGAAGCGCACGTTCTGTCAACAACTATCTCTAGAGTTGCGTTCGCTCCTAGTTGGCGTTTCGCTCAGCCTCGATTTTTCGCCACTCAACGACATTCGCTTCATGCTCGACCAGTGTCTCGGCGAACGCGTGCCCACCGGTGCCATCCGCGACAAAGAAGAGATACGGCGTGGTGTCGGGATCCGCCGTCGCTTCCAGCGCCAAGAGGCCGGGATTGGCAATCGGCGTCGGCGGCAACCCCTCGATCACATAGGTGTTGAAGGGGGTCGGGCGGTCCAGCTCACTGCGCCGCAGCCCGCGGCCCAACGGTGCGCGCCCCTCCGTCACGCCGTAAATCACGGTCGGATCGGTTTGCAGCCGCATGCCCCGCCGCAACCGATTGACAAAAACCGATGCCACCTGGCGCCGCTCATCGGCAAGTCCGGTTTCCTTTTCGACGATAGAGGCCAGAACCAACATTTCCTGCGGCGATTCCAGCGGAATGTCCGGGTCGCGCGCCGCCCAGGCCCGCGCCAGCCGCCCCGCCTGGGCACGCTCCATCCGTTCGATCAGGGCCATCTGCGGTGTTCCGGGCACGACCTCATAGCTGTCAGGCGCCAGCGATCCCTCGCCCGGCAAAGCATCGATACCGCCCTCTAAGAAATCGACGGCGGCCAGGGACTGGACAACCTGCCAGCGCGTCGTGCCCTCGGCAACGACCACCCGATACCGCATGTCCGGCGCGCCGCGCGCCGTGCGGTACGCGGCCGGCGCTTCCTCCGCCACCGGATCGAACGCCACCTGCTCCACAAACCGGCCGCTGACCGGATCAAGCTCTCGCACCGAAATCTCACGCGCCACCACGCCGATGCGAAACACAATCTCGCTTCCACACGTGCTCTGCCCGCCGCGGGTCACGATCTCTAGGATCTGGCTCATCGAGGCTTCTGCCGGCACTAGGAAATTGCCGGCCTTCAGGTCCTCCGTTTTCTCGGCATAACGCGCGCCCAACCGAAACAACCGTGCGTCGCTGATCGTCCGTTCGGCTTCCATCGTGTCGGCGAGGCGGCGCATGTTTGTCCCGCTTGGCACTTGCAGGCAGATCGCCTCGGCCAGCGGACCTGGGCCGGAATACCGCTTTTGGCCCCATTCCACCATCCCGATCAGCACGACCAGGGCCATGATCAGCAGCGTCAGTCCATTGGCGGCAAGATGCCGGGCCATCCTCGTCCCCTAGATGCGTCGCAACACGATGGAGGCATTGGTACCCCCAAAGCCAAAGGAATTCGACAGGGCCACTTCAATCTTGCGTTCGCGCGCGATTTTCGGCGCGAGGTCCAGCGAGGTTTGGACGCCCAAATTGTCGAGATTAAGTGTCGGCGGCGCGATCTGATCACGCAGCGCGAGGATGCAAAAAATGGCCTCAATCGCCCCGGCAGCCCCCAAAAGATGCCCCGTTGCCGATTTCGTCGAGGACATCGTAACCTCTGCCGCTGCGGGGCCCAGCAGCCGCTCCACGGCTTCCAGCTCAATCTGATCGGCCATGGTCGACGTGCCGTGGGCATTCACATAATCGACGTCGCCGGGCGCGATCTCGGCCCGTGCCATCGCCGCCTTCATCGCGCGATAGGCGCCATCGCCGTCCGAGGCGGGTGCCGTAATATGGTACGCGTCGCCCGACAGACCGTAGCCCGTGACCTCCGCATAGATCCGGGCACCGCGGGCTTCGGCGTGCTCTAACGCCTCCAGCACCACCATGCCCGCGCCTTCGCCCATGACAAATCCGTCGCGGTCGCGGTCATAGGGGCGGCTGGCCCGCTCTGGCGCGTCGCGATACTTGGTCGAAAGCGCCTTACAGGCGTTAAACCCGGCCACGCCCAACTCACAAATCGGGGCTTCCGCGCCGCCCGCGACCATCACATCCGCGTCGCCGAGCGCGATCAGCCGCGCGCCGTCGCCAATGGCATGCCCGCCCGTCGAACAGGCCGTAACGACCGAGTGATTGGGGCCCTTGAACCCAAAGCGGATCGAGATTTGCCCCGAACACAAGTTGATCAACGCGGCAGGAATAAAAAACGGCGACACCCGCCGTGGGCCGCGGTCACGCAATGTCAGCGTCGTTTCGGCGATCGTGCCCAGCCCGCCAATGCCCGAGCCTGTGATCACACCTGTGCGCACCCGCGCCGCCTCGTCTTCGGGCATCCAATTGGCGTCGCGCACCGCCATCTCTGCTGCGGCCATGCCGAACAGGATGAACGGGTCGACTTTGCGCTGCTCTTTGGCATCCATCCAATCGTCGGGATTGAATGTGCCGTCGCTGCCATCGCCGAACGGCACCTCGCAGGCATAATTGGTCGCCAAGTGATCGGCATCGAAACGTGTGATCGTCCCCGCGCCTGTCTCACCGGCCAAAAGCCGGGACCACGTTGCCTCCACGCCCGAGGCCAGGGGCGTCACCATGCCAAGGCCTGTCACCACTACCCGCCGCATCGCACAGTCTCTCTGCCATTCGTCATTTCGCGCCCGCTCCATAGCAAGTCCGCGCCAGGACGGGCAAGGGCGGTTCGCAGAGCCGTCCCCGCGCGCCGTCTGGGCATACCAACAAAAACGGCGCCCATCGGGCGCCGCACTCTGTCCGTCACTCGGACGGGATCACGCCGTCGCGGCCTCGTTGATATACTTCACAGCATCGCCAAAGGTCTGGATGGTCTCGGCTGCGTCGTCGGGGATCTCGATGCCAAACTCTTCTTCGAACGCCATCACAAGCTCAACCGTATCCAGGCTGTCCGCGCCGAGATCGTCGATGAACGAAGCGCCGTCGACGACCTTGTCCTCTTCCACGTTCAAGTGTTCGACCACGATCTTCTTCACGCGTTCTGCGGTGTC
>CALCPC010000632.1 GCA_937900975.1 uncultured Paracoccaceae bacterium | reverse complement strand
ATCGTGAACACCGCCCGCCCCGGCTGCAGCCCTGTTTGATCCGGTGCCCCGGCAACCTGATAATGCGGCAACGAGACCGAGATATAGCCGTCCGGCGCCGTTTCATCCGGCCCGTAGGGCAGGGTTACGACCACGACGTTGCGGCCGGTCACGCGGCCTTCGGACAGGATGTCGACACGCGGACGCGGGCGCGCCGCGATCTGCTGAAAATCCTCTGAGTCGCCGAAATCGAACGTCTGCCCTTCGGATGAGCAGACCACCATTCCGGTTGGGCCGATCACGCCCGCGAACACAAACCCCTCGTCAGAGCTTTCCACAAAGCGATTGAAGTGGTCCGAGCAGGCGACAGCATCGTCGGCAAGGGTCTGGGCCGCGATGCTTAGCGCTTCGGCGGCGCCAAAGGCCCCGCGGATGGTCAACCGCTCCTGCTCGGCCCGCTCTAGCGTGGTGGCCAGCAGCGCGCGTTCGGACTGGGCGCGCAGATCGTCCTCCAGGCGCAAGGTCTGGTGCAGCGCGATCAGGCCAAGCGGCAGAAGCGCCACGGACAACAGGATGCCGAGGCGCCGGGACAGGCCGGACTGGACCGCGTCGTCCCGTGCCCACCCCGAAAGGACTCTCCTCATCCGATGCTGCCCGTGCCCCGCGACAGGACCGATTGCGTCGCCGCGTCCGTCATTTCCAGCGGATCGCCCTCTTCCATCGCCATCGCGCGCGCCAAAGCCGCCCGCCCGCGGTTCAGACGGCTTTTGATCGTGCCGACCTGAACGCCGCACATCTCCGCCGCTTCCTCATAGGAATGCTGCAGCGCCCCGACCAAGGTCAGAACCTCGCGCTGCTCGGGCGGCAGCGTGTCGAAGGCCGCGCGAAAGTCCTGCAGGTTCAGCCGCCCGTCGTGATCGGGTTTCGTGGCGATGCCTTCCGCATGTTCGCCGTCCGTGTCCATCACCTCGCGCCGTACCTTCCGCTGGGTAGAGTAAAAAGAGTTGCGCAGTAGCGTGAACAGCCACGGGCTCATTTTCGTCCCCTCCTGAAAGATGTCCATGTTGGACCAGGCCTTTAGAACGGTCTCCTGCACCAGATCGTCGGCTGCTGCGCTGTTGCGGGTGAGGCTGAGCGCGAAGGCCCGCAACGTCTTCATATGGCTGATAAGGTCTTCCTTCGCATCGGCGCGCTTCATGTCTCTCGCTCCGGGTCGTCGTCGGATCCTGCTTTTGGACCACCTGATTTCAGCGCGTCCGGCACCTCGACGTCATCGAGCTTGGCGAGCAGCGCCACGAGCGTTTCGGGCAGATCCTGCGCGGCATCCTCGTCAAAGATCCGCTTTAGGTTCGCATCGATCTGCATTTTTGCTACGTCGCCGATCTTCGGTGTCTTCACGGTTTGCCTCGTCATTCCTGCGCCAGTTAAGTTTCCTCACCATTGGAACAAACGCCATTGGGGCGCGTTTGTTCCACAGAATTCTTCAGTACGGAGCCATCATGACGACCTCGGACCCTGCTGCGCTGGGCGCGCCGCGCACCATGTCAGACCTGATTACACCCCATCTTCCGCTTCTGCGCCGCTATGCCCGCGCCCTGACCGGCACCCAGTCGGGCGGCGACCGGCTTGCGGCGATGACGCTGGAGGCGATCTTGACAGAACCCACCGCCATGCCGGTGCCGACAATGGGGGAACGGGCTGCGCTGTTCCACGTTTTTCACCAGATCTGGCTGAGCGTCGGCCAGCCGGTCCCGGATGAAGAGGACGACCCCCTTCTGGCGCGGACATGGGAAAACATGTCCCACCTGTCCTCTAACACGCGGGAAGCGCTTTTGCTGCATACGGTTGAGGAGTTTTCGGTGCGCGAGGTTGGGCTGATCATGGACATGACCGAGGACGAGGCGCGCGCCCTGATCGACACCGCGCGGTCCGAAATGCAGGACAGCGTCCAGGGCAAGGTGATGATCATCGAGGATGAGGCCCTGATCGCGATGGACCTCGAATCCATCGTCGAGATGATGGGGCATGACGTGACCGGGATCGCGCGCACCCGCAGCGAGGCTGTCAAACTGGGGCGTGAAACACGGCCGCATCTGATCCTCGCCGACATTCAGCTTGCCGACAATTCGAGCGGGATCGACGCGGTCAACGAGCTTCTTGGCGACATGCCGGATGTGCCGGTGATCTTTATCACCGCCTACCCCGAGCGTCTGTTGACGGGGGAGCGGCCAGAGCCCGCGTTCCTGATCGCCAAGCCCTACACGCCGCCGCAGGTCGTGTCGGCCGTCAGCCAGGCCATGTTCTTTGCCTCGACGGAAACCTTGCGCGCGTCGCCGCAGTAGCGGGGCGCCAGCGCGCACGAAAAGGGGGGGGGCGGGGAGCGCGGCCCCAGTTAGGGGGAAGGGAGAGGCGCGGGGGAGGGCCCGCGGACCCGGACAGGGCGGGCGACCCGAGGCAGGACGAACAGAACGAGGAAGATAAAGAACAGGATCTGGGCGATCCCGGCCGACGCCGAGGCGATACCGCCGAAACCAAACAGTGCCGCCACAAGAGCGACGATCAAAAAAACAATAGCCCAACTGAGCATCTTTTCTCTCCTATATTTGATTTGGACCAGATCTTGGGCGGTCCCACTGATCGGTAAACGCCGGGGCTGTTTGATTGTTCCAGAAATACACGTCTTAAGTGTTTGTCGGCGACTGTACCAGCCGGTCGACCGTTGTATCGGCAACAAAGGCGCCGCGCTGACCCATTGGCTTTTCCGGTGGTATCGTCGTGTCACGCTTTGTCTGCAGCTCCAGCTCCGCGTTCACCAGCGCACCGAACAGCACCGAAAACGTCGCGGCAAAGAGCCACAAAAGCAGCACAATGACCGCGCCAATCGACCCGTAGATGGCGTTGAGATCGGCAAAGCGCGAGATGAAAACCGACATGCCGACAGAGCTTAGCAGCCAGATCAACAAGGCCAGGATCGCGCCCGGTGCGACCCAGGCCAGCTGCGCCTTGGTCCGGTTGGGGCAGTAGCGATAGATCACGACGAGGGCGGCAAACAGGATCAGCGTCGCCAGTACCCATTTGAGCGCCGAGATCAGGATCGCCTCAAGCCCCGTTAGCGGGAGAAAACTGACCACCACCGGGACGACCAGGCCCGCGATGATCGCAACGAGGGCCGCAAGGATCAGAATGACGGTGAAGAGGATCGCGCGGAGGGCGGCGATGAAAGGGTTGCGCGGAAGGCCCTCGCGGTACATCGCGTTAAGCCCGCCGGTCAACGCCGCAACGCCTGCCCGCGCGGCGATCAGCGTCAGCGCTAGGGACGCTGCCGTCGTCACCGTAAGCCGGTCGGAGGACGTGCCGGCGACCTCCCTCAAGCGCTGGTCCAGAACCTCAACGGCGCTGACCGGCAGGATGCCGGTGGCCGCGGGCAGACTGTCGCGAAACAGCGCGGGATCCGCGAAGAGACCCCAGATCGACACGGTCGCCACCAAGGCGGGAAACACCGAAAGAAACGTGAAAAACGCAGCCCCCGCCGCGATCAGCGGGAGGTTGCGATCTTGGACCGCGACCGTGGCCCGCCAGATGGCATTGCGCCATTGCCGCAGCGAAAGCTCTCTGATCGGGTCGACCTTCACGTCCGTCAGGCGCGCCGCGCCGCGGACCGGGGTCCGGCAAAGAACCAGATGACAAAGCCGATCAGGGGCAGGATCAGCACCAAGAGGCACCACACAACCTTTGCGCCCGTCGAGGCGGCAGAGCCGATGATGGACACCAACGCCCAGATGTTGAGAACCAACAGAATAAAACCAAACAGGCCGCTCACTTCCAACATGATCTTCTCCTTTAGGCTTTTGAGAGTTCGGTGACGGATTTCAGAACACGATCCCCGTCTTTTTGAACCAGCAGGAAGGCCGGCTCGTCCTTGGTTGCGTTGCGGGTCACGTCGGTCCGCTTGATGGTGCTCGTGACCGCTTCGGTGAAGCGGTCCGCGGCCCGTCCCGCGCCGGTGCCGGCGCCCCAGGACCACGTGACCCTGTCGCCAATCTCGATGGCCATGCCGGTCACTCCGCCAGGGTTGCCCCGGCCGGCAGCGGCGCGGGCACGTCGCTGCCCCAGATGTTCGTGGTCAGCGACAGGATGACAACGACGGCAACAACCATAGCGATGGCCGCCGCAATCCCCATGAGAGAGGGGCGGTGGCGTTTGGTCTGTTTCTCAAGTTCGATATCGGGTGCAGACATGGATGTCTCCTTTCACCGGATCAACGCAGATCGGCGCTTTCGGTTCCCCTATCGGTCCCATCTTCCACCTCCGCCTTCACCTGCCCCCAGGCGAGCAGGGTGAACACCGCCGTGCCGCCGATGATGTTTCCCAGCAGAACCGGCAGGAAGAACTGCAGGATCGCGTCACGCGCGCCAAGACCCCCGGTGAAGGCGAGAAACCACATCTCGACGGAGCCTGCGATGATATGGGTAAAGTCCCCGGCCGCGATCAGCCACGTAAAGAGCACGATCAGCAGCATCTCGTTGCCCCGCTGGCCCGGCATCATCCACACGATCGATGCGACCAGAATGCCCGCGGGGATCGCGCGGGCGAAGGCCTCACCCGCCGGAAAGCCTGTGGCATGGTGCGAAAGCCCGGTCACCGCATCGTAAAGGCCCGGGTCCAGCACGCCCGAGAAGGCGAGAAACCCCGCCGCGACGCCCGCGCCGACAATATTGGCCGCCAGAACGATGCCCCAGAGCCGGACCACCAGCTTGAGGCATCCGATGCTGCGCTGGTCGACCAGCGGCAACACCGTTGTGATGGTGTTTTCCGTGAAAAGCTGCATCCGGCCCATGATCACCAGCAGGAACCCAAGGCTGTAGCCAAGGTTCTCCACCAGAAAGCGCCAGGGAGTGTCGGGCAGGTAGGTCCGCAGGACCGCCTCAGCCCGCACCGAAAAGCTGCTCCCGATCCCAGCCGCGATCCCGGACCATACGAGCGATGGCGTTGGGCGCGTCAACTCCTCCTCCCCGTCCCGGCGGATCACCTCGTAGATCATCTTGGAATTGAGCCGCGCAGCCTCGCGGATTGCCTGTTCGTCTTGCATGCGTCCCTCCGTCCCGTTGGGAACGTTTGGGCCCGCGATCCGTTCCCGCCTGGGCACGTCTTCGCTTCTGCATTGGATCCTGCTATCGCTTTTGCTTCGAAGGTCGCTCTGCCCATGCGGGGCGGTTTAATCAAAGGGGAAGCGTCGGCAATGGAGGATCACGCGGCGGACGCACCCGGTCCGGCGGTTCAAACGCTTACGCCGCTGATCACGGCGGCTGAGGCGTATCCCGCCTTTGAGCGGTTGTTTCTGGAGGCCGAGACGGAGGTCTGGGCCGGCTTTCGCATCTTCGACCTCGACACGCGCCTGCGCAGCGCGGAGGCGCGCAAGATCGGTGAGACATGGTTCGACCTTGTGGTGCATACGCTGGACCGCGGCGTCGACATCACCCTTGCGCTGTCCGATTTCGATGCGGTCGCGGCGACCCCGCTTCACCGCCAAAGCTGGGCTGCGGCCCGGCGCTTCGCCGCGGCGGCGGAGCTTGGGGGGCCGGGGCGCCTGCACTTTCGACTGTTGGCGCACCCCGCGCGCGTCGGGATCGTGCCGAAGACGCTGTTTCGCGGCAAATTGCGCGCGCGGCTTCGTGAGATGGGCGATGCGGACGACACGCCCACGCTGCGCCAGATCGACGATGTTGGCGATGTCGATCTGATCCCAGCAAGCCACCACCAGAAGCTGGCCGTGTTCGACCGGCGGACCCTCTATATCGGCGGCCTCGACCTTGACGAGCGCCGTTTCGACGCGCCGACCCACCGCCGGCCAGCGGAGGAGACGTGGCACGACGTGCAGGCCTTTGCTACCGGCCCGGTGGGTGCGGCAGCGCAAGCGCATCTCGAAACCTTTGCGGACGGCACCCTCGGCACGGCCGCCCCGCGCCCGCCGCAGCCGGGCTTTCTGCGCACTCTGTCGGCGGCCCGCCAGTGGGGGGCTTTCCACATTTCGCCCCAGACCAAGGTCACGGAGATCGAGGAGGCGCATCTGAACGCCATCGCGCGGGCCGAAGATCTGATCTATGCCGAGACGCAGTTCTTCCGGCAACTGCCGTTGGCAAAAGCGCTGGCTGCGGCGGCCGCGCGGTCTGCTGCACCCCCGCACGGCCGGACAGAAAGGATGACAGCGGCGGGCGCGCCACCCGGGCGGGGGCGCCGATCATCTATCTCCACGCCAAAGTCAGTGTTTTTGACACGCGGGAGGCGATCCTATCCTCGGCCAATCTGAACGGGCGCAGCTTTCGCTGGGATACGGAAGCGGGCCTTCACCTGACCGATCCGCACCAGGTTGAAGATCTGCGCCGCCGCTTGATGAGCCATTGGGACCCGAGCGGACAGCTTATGACCCCCGCGCCGGACCGCCATATCGCTGCACACTGGCGCGCGGCGATGCTGAGAAACGCAGAACGCCCGCCGGCGGAGCGGGACCACTTCCTGCTGCCCTATGATCCGGCCGAGGCGGAAGCCTTCGGCAAACCCCTGCCCGTGGTGCCCAACGAAATCGTGTGAACGGGTGCCCCCGGGGCCGTCAAAAAGCGTGGCTTACAAAGCAAAACGCCCACCGAAAGGTGGGCGTTTTGGTCACGACCGGTGGTCGGGTGCATCCGCGGCCAAGGTGGACTTTGGCGCGTCGTCATCCTGCTGTCGCTTCGACAGGTGCTTGCGCGAGACGACGGCGAACGCGACGACCGCAATGCAGGTGACCAGAAACAGGGCGGGGAGGAGGAGCGAAACATCCATGGGTTTCTCCTTTCAAAGGAACGGGAGCCGCCGCAGCGGCCCCCGGGGTTTCAGGATCAGTCGTTGGCGGTTGGCAGGGCTTCCAGCTCCTGCTTGCTCATGTCCACATAGACGCGGACGTCGTCGCCGCCGGCTTCAGCGCGCATGAACTGAAGCTGCGACACCTCCAGCGCCACCGGCTTTTCGCCGAGGCCAAGGAACCCGCCGACGTCGATAATGGCGGCTTCGATCTTGCCCGCGTCGGTGACGTTGAGCTGGTCGATCTCTCCGATCCACTCGTCCCGGCTGTCATAGACGGCGGCGCCGGTCAGATCTTCGGTGGTCAGCTGCTCAACCTCGGCCGTCTCGTAGCCCTCGCGCGGCGTCATCGTGCCCATCCAGCCTGTGGAGGCGGTCTCGACCTCATATTCCGGCGCCTCTTCGAGGTTCGCGCGGGAGGCGGGGATCACAAGGAAATAGTCGTTGGGCTCTTCGGTCTCGGTGTCGCTGAGGAACCGGATGCTGTCCATGCTCATCGCGACCTGACGCTCGCCAATGCCAAGGAACCCACCGATGTCCACCAGCACGGCGTCGATGTTGCCCTCGCGGGTGATCAGAAGATCGTTGATTTCGCCGACATCTTCCCAGCCGTCCTGGACGCCGACGGTTTCGCTCTGCGCGCCGACCTTCTCGGAAGCGTAGACGCGCATGCCGATGAATTCCGAGGCGTGAATGTCGTTGGCCTTCGGCGTGGTGTGGAACTTCGTCTCCATGCTGTCCATGGCAAATGCGGGCGATGCGACAAGCACGGCCGCGACGGCGCTGGTCATCAGATAGGTTTTCATAAGGTATTCCTCCGTTATCAGATCTCGCTGTGAGATGTCTGGTCAACGTCGGTTTTGAATACTTGTTCCAGTAAAAGCGGTGCGTTTTTTCAAAAACATGCGCCGAAGGCCAAGGAGCACAAGTACACTATCCATCCTGGACCGCGGCGCGCGGTTCAGGAAAAGTTAGAGCACATTCCAGCCTAGGCCGCGTCCCGGTCCACGGCCTGCACCTGTCCGCGGGCCTCGTGATACGCCTTCGCCGCGGTGGTGAGCGCCGAAAACAGCGCGCGTTGCCGGCGGGCATAGA
>CALCPC010000631.1 GCA_937900975.1 uncultured Paracoccaceae bacterium | reverse complement strand
TATTTTTAATTTTATATTTTTTTTTTTTTTTTTCTTTTTTCCTCCCTGGGTGGGGTCTCCCTCCCTTCCTTTTTTTTTTTTTTTCTTTGTGGGGCGGCGGGGGGGGGGGGGGTCCCCCCCCCCCGCCGCTAATCGCCCGAAGCGCGCAGCAACGTGGCATTGCCGCCCGCCGCCGTTGTGTCGATGCAGATGGTGCATTCCTTTGCGTAATCGGCGGGGGCGAGGGCGGCGCGGATCAGGGGCAGGATTGGGCCCGGTGCGGCGGCCAGCGCGCGGCGATAGGCTGCCGCTGCGGCTGTGCCACCGCCGAAGGCCACTGCATCAAGGGCAAGCGTCGTCAGCGCCTCTGCGTCCAAGCGCCCCTCCACAAGGCTGAGCGGAAAGGCCGCAAGCGGCGCCAGTGCCTCCGCCGCGCCGGCACCGACAGCCACCACCCGGTTGCCAGCCGCCAGCGCCTGAACGGCCTGGTCGCGCAGCGTCGCGGGGTCGGGGCCAAGGCATAGGACCCGACCGCGCGGGCGCAACAGCATCTGATTGGCCTCACCCGTTGGGCCGGGAAGGTCGATCGGCCCCATGTCAAGCGAGGCCGAAGCGGCCATTGCGGCGGCGGCGGTGCCGCGCAGCGCCGCGCGCAGCTGCGGGATCCGATCGCGTGCGTTGGCCCAAGCCTGGGCCTTCTGATCCTGGTCAAGCGTCGCGAACGCCGCGTCGATGACGTCGGCGGCGACGAGGGGGGCGTCTTGCGCTGCTTGGGGCGCGGCGGGGCTTGCCGGGCGGGTGGCACCGCGGCGGAAGCGGGGGGCGTAATGCGGCCCGCCGGCCTTTGGCCCCGTTCCCGAAAGGCCATGTCCGCCAAAGGGTTGCGCGCCGACCACGGCGCCGATCTGATCGCGGTTGACATAGATATTGCCAACATCGACGGCGTCCAAAATGTGCTGCACACGCCGGTCGATGCGGGTGTGGAGACCGAAGGTCAGCCCATAGCCACGGGCGTTGATATCGGCGATCACATCGTCCAGCGCCTCGGCCTTGAATGTGGCGAGATGGAGGACGGGGCCAAAAATCTCCCGCGGGAGGGCCGCGATGCCGGGCAGGCGGATCAGCGTGGGGGCAGCGAAAAGGCCGCCAGGCGACGGGAGCGCGGCCAAGACCTGTCCCGCATCGGCCATCTCCTTGCACCAGGCGGCAATCCCTGCTGCGGCCTCGGCGTCGATCACCGGGCCGACATCGGTGGCAAGCGCCCAAGGATCGCCAAGCGTGAGCGTTTCCATGGCGCCGATCAGCATGGCCTGCAGGTCGGGGGCGATGTCCTCTTGCACATAAAGCATCCGCAAGGCCGAGCAGCGCTGTCCCGCGCTTTGAAAGGCGGAGCGGACGATGTCGCGGACGGCCTGTTCGAGGAGCGCGGTCGAATCGACCACCATCGCGTTCAACCCGCCGGTTTCCGCGATCAGCATCGCATCCGGCGCAGTTTGGGCGAGTTGGCAGTTGATCAGTTTGGCAACCTCGGTCGAGCCGGTGAACGCCACCCCCCCGACCCCCGGATCCGCGACCAGCGCCGCGCCAAGACGGCCGTCGCCGGGCAAAAGCTGCACTGCGCCCGCGGGCACACCGGCCTCGATCAAAAGCGCCACGGCGCGCGCGGCGATCAGCGGCGTTTGCTCAGCCGGTTTGGCCAGCACCGCGTTGCCGGTGGCAAGCGCTGCGGCGACCTGGCCGGTAAAGATCGCCAGCGGGAAATTCCAGGGCGAGATGCAGACGATCACTCCGCGCGCCTCTGCTTCCGGCGCATCGGCGGCATCGGCGTAGTAGCGCAGGAAATCCACGGCCTCCCGCACCTCGGCGATCCCGTCGGGCAGGGTTTTGCCGGCCTCGCGCGCGGCCAGCGCCAGAAACTCGGCCGTGTGCGCCTCATAAAGATCGGCGGCCCGGCGCAAGATCGCGCCCCGTTCGGTGGCGGCCCAGCCGGGCTGCGCGGCGTGCGCCACTCCCATCGCCGCTGCCACCGACCCTGGCAGGGCCTCCACCACCGTGCCAAGCGTGTCGTCCGGTCGGGCCGGGGTCGTGACGGCGCGGGGGGTGCCGCATGCCAGCCCCGCTGGCGGCGCGGCCGTCCAGCGATAGGGGGCGGCGAATGGCGCGCGCGAGGCGTCCAGCGCGGCCAGATCCGTGGGGTCCGTCCAATCCCAGCCGCGGCTGTTTTGCCGCCCGGGAAAGATCTCGGCGGGTTTTCGCAGCCGGGGATGGGGGTGAAAGCCCTCCGCCTCGGCCGCGGCCAGGGGATCGCGGGCGATATCCTCGGCCGGCACGTCGAGGTCGACGATCTGGTTAACAAAGGAGGAGTTAGCGCCGTTTTCCAAAAGCCGGCGCACCAGATAGGCAAGCAGGTCGCGATGCGCGCCCACCGGCGCGTAAATCCGACACCGCGTGCCGGCAGCGCTCTGCACCGCGTCGTGCAGCACTTCGCCCATGCCGTGAAGGCGTTGAAATTCAAAGCCTTGGGTGTCGTTTCCAGCCATCTCTAGCACCGCCGCGACCGAGTGGGCGTTGTGCGTCGCGAATTGCGGATAGATCCGGTCGGTCATCGACAGCAGCTTTCGCGCCGCCGCCAAAAAGCTGACATCGGTGTGGGTCTTGCGTGTAAAAACCGGGTAATCCTCAAGCCCCAAGACCTGCGCGCGCTTGACCTCCGTATCCCAATAAGCGCCCTTGACCAGGCGCACCATGATGCGCCGGTCAAGCCGCTCGGCCAGCGCGTAAAGCCAGTCGATCACCGGCAGCGCGCGCTTGCCGAAGGCCTGAACGACGACCCCGAACCCGTCCCAGCCGGCAAGCGCGGGCCGCGACAGCACGGTCTCGCTCACGTCGAGCGAGAGGTCCAGCCTGTCCGCCTCCTCCGCGTCGATGTTGAACCCCAACCCCGCGTCCTTGGCGGCCTCGGCCAGCGTGGCCAAACGCTCTGCCAGCACTGGCAGCATGGTCTTGCGTTGGGGCCATTCATAGCGCGGGTGCAGCGCCGAAAGCTTGACCGAGATGCCGGGGCGGGCGCGGATGTCATCGCCCTCCGCCGCCGCGGCGATGGAGGCGATGGCGGCGGCGTAGGCGCGGTGATCGCGCTGCGCATCTTGGTCCGTGCGCGCGGC
>CALCPC010000630.1 GCA_937900975.1 uncultured Paracoccaceae bacterium | reverse complement strand
GCCTTCATCACCATGATCTCATCGCTGATGGCACGCGCAACCCGCAGATCATGGGTGATAAACAGCATCGCAAAGCCGAATTTGCGCTGCATCTCGGCAAAAAGGTCCAGGATCTGCGCCTGGATCGACACGTCGAGCGCCGAGACAGCCTCATCGGCGATCAGGATCTCAGGCTCCAGCGCCAGCGCCCGAGCAATGCAGATCCGCTGCCGCTGGCCCCCTGAGAACTCCTGCGGAAAGCGGCCGCCAGCGCGGGCGCTCAAACCCGTCAACTC
Source organism: uncultured Paracoccaceae bacterium (assembly GCA_937900975.1). Classification (GTDB taxonomy): domain Bacteria; phylum Pseudomonadota; class Alphaproteobacteria; order Rhodobacterales; family Rhodobacteraceae; genus Algicella. The sequence goes on along the minus strand of CALCPC010000630.1, from coordinate 2,128 downwards.
CAACAGGGTTTCCGCCTTGCGCTGGGCTTGCGCGCGCGGTGTGCCGTGGATGATCGGACCCTCGGCAATCGCATCGCGCACGGTCTGGCGGGGGTTCAGGGCTGCGAAGGGATCCTGCAGCACCACCTGGACCGCTTTGCGAAAGGGTTTCAGCGCCCGTCCGCGCGCCCGCGTGACATCGCGGTCTCGAAACCGGATCGTGCCCGCGTCCACCTCCTCAAGCCGCAAGAGACACCGCGCGAGGGAGCTTTTGCCCGACCCGCTTTCGCCGACAACCGAAACCGTGCGTCCGGGCGCCAACGACAGCGACACATCCCGGACCGCCGCAATTTGGCGCCGGTCCAGCGGGCCGCCAACGCGGTAGGTCAGCGATAGCCCCTCGGCGCTCAACAAGGGTGGCGCCGCGGCCCCCCGCGCCTGTCGGGCCCGCGGTGTGACCGCGGCGATCAGCCTTTGGGTATAGGCCGCGCGGGGGCTGTCCAGCACCGCGGCCCTGGCACCTGTCTCGATCACGCGCCCCTCCTGCATCACCGCGACGCGGTCGGCAATGTCGGCGACGACGCCGAAATCATGCGTGATGAACAGAACGCTCAGCCCCCGCGCGGCCTTCAAACGCTGGATCAAGGCCAGAATTTCAGCCTCCGTCGTCACGTCGAGCGCTGTGGTGGGCTCATCCGCGATCAGCAGTTTCGGCGACAGCAACAACGCGGCCGCAATCACGACGCGCTGCGCCTGCCCGCCGGACAGCTGATGCGGATAGGCCCGCGCGATCCCCGCCGGATCGTCGAGCGCGACGGCGGCCAGCGTCTCGTAAATGCGCGGGCGGCGTTCGCTGCGTGGCAGCCCGTGCACCGCCAGGATCTCACTGAGCTGCGTGCCGATCCGCTGAACGGGGTCCAGACTGGCCGTCGCGTCCTGGAAAATGGTCGCGATCTCTGTGCTGCGCAGTTTCAGATACGCCGGATCGCGCTGTTGGGGCAGCGGCGCGCCGGCGAATTCCCGCTGGCCCGCCGTCACCGGCAACGCCCGGGGCAACATGCCGAGGATGGCCTGGCCGACGACCGACTTGCCCGAGCCGCTTTCGCCCACCAGGCACACGATCTCTCCCCGCCCGACGGACAGCGTCACATCCGTCACCGCCTCGGCCCTGTCGCCCGTGGGCGGCAAGGCCACCGTCAACCCCGCCACCCGCAGCAGCGGCGCCGGGGCGGTGTCAGCCATTCGGCCCAGAGAGGTAGAGATGATCGAAGATCGTCACGGCAGAGTTGCCGGGATCCCAGGCCAAATCCTCCCGCACGGCATAGCTGACGACATTGCGCCACAGATACATGCCGGGCGTCACCCGCTCCCACTCAGCGACCAGATCCAGATAGGCCTGCTTTCGGCCCTCAAAATCCTGTGTTTGCTCGAAGGTCTCGCCAAGTTTGACGAAATCCTCCGTCATGTCCCAAGTCTTATGCTTGGCGCGAAAGCGGCTGGAGGTCGGCCCCCAATCCATCCAAAGCGGGCGGTAGGGGTCGCCTGAAAATTCGCTCGACATCGACATGTTGAGAAAGTGAAACGGCCGCTCGTAAGCCAGCGAGAAGTTGTCCTTTAGCTCGATCTTGACGGTGATGCCGATCTCGGCCCATTGCTCTACCATAAACTCGGCCGCGATCTCGTAGTTTGGATAGAAGCCGCGGGTGATGTGCCAGATCAGTTCCTCGCCCTTGTAGTCGCTGGCAGCGAGGAAGGCTTTCGCCGCCTCGGGGTCGAAGGGCACAGCGCGGCTCCGCTCTGGGTCGAAATAGTCGCCGTATTCGGGAAAATTAAACGGCGTCGGCACAAAGGTCGCGTCGCCCCAAATGGCCTGCACGATGCTGTCGCGGTCCACGGCCGAGACGATGGCCTTACGCAAATTGACATCCGTCAACGGATTGTCGGGCAGAAGCTCTGTCTCAAGCATGTTGAAGGCAAACATCGGATAGTTCTCGATCCCCTTCTCCATCACCGTCACACCGTCGGTGTTCTCCAACAGCGCCACCTGGTCGGCCGGCACGCAGACCACCACGTCGAACCAGACGGCGACCAGTACGGCAGAACGGGGCGAGAACAAAGGCCCAATAAAAACCATACTTTGCGCCCCGGG
>CALCPC010000629.1 GCA_937900975.1 uncultured Paracoccaceae bacterium | reverse complement strand
CAATGGCTGCGGAACCCCTGCGCCTCTGCCAGGCCGAGGCCGACAAACCAAAGAAACGGCAAAAGCCCCAGCAGCTGAGGGATGAGGGCCACATATTCCGATCCAAGGATCGGGATCGTGGGTTCGGCCCAGGACATTGCGATGGTCACCAGCGCCATGATCAGCCCGAAGGGCGCGGCCACAAGGGCGGCCCAAAAGCTCCCGGTGCGCGTGTCCCGCCACGTGCCCTGCCCCCCCGCGGCGCGGGCGCCAAGCGTCATCACGAGCGAAAAGACATACATCGCCGCCGTCCGCAAAAGCAGCGCGCCGATCAAGATAGCCCCAATTTGCAATGGCATATGGTTCTGAAACCCAGAAACAGGCGAAACAACGGTTTTGAGCGACCAAGACAAAAAGAATACGATGTCCGACAACAGAACAAAAAAGATCAGCCGGTGTTCATTGGGTTTTTCGTCGATCAGGTCGCGCGTGGCCTGACGCATGTCGCCCCAACTGCGAAAAATGCGTGTACCCAGGCTTTGCCGATTGTCGAGGTAATCGTCGTCATCGACCAGGCTGCCGGGGATACGCGTTACGTTTTCCATAGGTGCCTCCCATCCGCCGCAGGGAATGGTCGGACACTATCCCGCTGCAGCACCGATCCAAAGAAACGCTACGGTCGAATGTGTTACGCAAACGTGACCAGGCCGTTAACGCACGGCCTTACACCCCTAAGAGAGGGTGACAAAGATGGCGATACAAAGACAAACCCCACAGATCAGGACCGAAAACACCCGCCACGCCCGTTGAAAGCCCGCGATCTCTGCGATTGCGGCGGAAAAAATCGCCAGAAAGGCCGAAAAAACGATGAGGCTCAGCGCCGTTTGCCCGATCTCTGGCAACACAGCAGAACCCAGTCCCGCAAGCAGCATAAGCGGTGTTGAGAGCAAGAGGCTCCAAAACAGCGCAATCCGGGTCTCACGGATCTTTGGCCTTGCACCGAACACGCGCAGGCCAAGATGCACGAGACCGGCCAGCGCATAAAGCACAAGCGGCAGCACGAAGACCGCCCCGAAAAGCCGGGCGGACAAAACCGCCGCGACGGGATCCTCCTCAGCAAGGCTTGCCGCCGCGCGCAACGCTTCGGGGATCCCGCCAACAAAGCTGGCGATGCCGATCACAAAGGGCATGGCCAAAAGCCGGCCTTCGCCGGGTTCCGCCGCGATTTGGCGCCGGACCGAGGCGCCGGGGTCTCGGTATGCCTTAAACGGTCCGCCCGCCACGCCTAGCCACGCCGCCGGGCAAGCCAGGCTGCAAGACGCTCTCGCACCGCATCGGCCAGTGCCTCGTCCTCGATCTCTTGGATCGCCTCATCCATGAAGGCAAGCACCAGCATGTCTTGCGCTTCCCGCTTTGGAACGCCGCGCGAGGTTAGATAGAACAGCGCATCCTCGTCCACAGCGCCGACGGTAGAGCCGTGGCTGCAAGCGACGTCGTCGGCATAGATTTCAAGCTCTGGCTTGGCCAGGAACTGGCTGTCCTCATCCAGCAACAGGCCTTGGCTGATCTGGTAGCCATCGGTCTTCTGCGCGTCGGGTTCGACCAGGATCTTGCCCTGAAACGCCCCGACAGCGCCGTTGCGCAGCACTTTCTTGAACACCTGCCGGCTTTCGCAATTCACCGCGTCATGGGTGATAAACACCGTGTCGTCATGGTGAAAACGCCCATCGCCCGCCGCAGCCCCGGCGACATGCGCTTTGGTGTTGTCGCCGGTCAGGGTGATGACATGCTCATTGCGCGTCAGCACGCCGTTCACGGTCAGCGTGAAGGATTTGTAGCTGCTTTCGGTGCCCAGGCGCGCAAACATATGCGTGGCGGCCAGCCGCTCATGATCGCGGCCCTGGGTGCGGACATGATTGAAAACGCCGCGGTCGGCGACGTCGATTTCCATGCATTTGTTAAACCGCGCGGCCGCAGGACCGTTTTCAAGGACCGTCAGCGCGGCGCCCGGCTCCACACGGATCACGTGATGGAGGATCGCGTCCGACTGGGTGTCGTGGTGGTGGTAGATCATCGACACCGGCCGTGCGACAGGCGCCGTGGCGCGGATCACCAGGCCGGCTGGCGCCAAGGCTGTGTTCAGCGCGGCGAGCGGGCGGGCAACGGGGCTTTGGCCCGCGGCCTCCAGCGTGCCGTATAGGTCGCGCGCCCAATGGATGTCGGTGGCCAGCGCATCGAGCAGATGCAGAACCTCCAGCCCCTCCTCCACCGGATCGTCGGACAGCTCTGGCGCAAAAACCCCATCCACAAAGACAAGCTTGATCCGGTCGACCGTGTCGAAAACCGGGGCCTCTTCGATCTGCAGAACGGCCGCGCTTGGCGCGTTCGGGTCCGTCAATGGCCCGGGCTTTGTGGAATTCCAGGTCAAGTCGCGCGGACGGCGGGCGCCGCTCG
>CALCPC010000628.1 GCA_937900975.1 uncultured Paracoccaceae bacterium | reverse complement strand
GGCTGATTGCCTTGGTTCTTGGCGGCATCTATGGCGGGCTTTTTACCCCGACAGAGGGCGGGGCGGTCGGCGCCGCGGGCGCCTTGATCTATGCCCTGCTGCGGGGGCGCCTGAATGGGGCCAAGCTTTGGCGGGTGATGGTCGAAACCGGCCAAATCGCAACCACGGTGTTGTTCCTGATCCTGGCCGCAAACATCTTTACCATCATGCTGGCGGCATCTGGCTTTGTTCAAAACATCAGCGGCACCATCAACGACCTCAATCTGACGCTGTTTCAGTTCGCACTTCTCTACGTCCTTTTGCTCGTGATCTTGGGCATGTTCTTGGAGTCCGTGGCGATCATGCTGATTGTCGTGCCCATTGCGCTGCCAACCATTCTGGCGCTTGGCGGTGATCCGATCTGGTTCGGCATTCTTACGGTCATCGCAGTTGAGATCGGATTGCTAACGCCGCCCTTTGGGCTGTCCTGTTATGTGGTTGCGGCGACGCTGAAGGACACGGGCGTGACGCTGATCGACATATTCAAAGGCGTCATGCCGTTTGTCGCGGTGATGTTCTTGATCACGGGCCTGATCATCATCTTCCCAGAGCTGGCTTCGATAACCTTTCGGTAACGACCGACCCAGCCCGCGCTTTGCGCCCGGCGCGCGGGCACCGCCCGCCGGGGCGGCGCCGACGCTGGGATCGCGGGCCTTTTGCCCTTTAGGCATTTTCCGTTCAAAGCAAGGCAGCGATTTCTGATCCAATGTGAACGGACATTGCCTTAGACAACCGCGCCAAGGAGTTCGCTGATCCGGCGTGCGCTTTTGCAGACCTCGTCGATCACCGGATCCGGGACGGCGTCGCACATTCTGGTGACACTGATCGCGGCCACGACGTCGCCCGAGATATCGTGGACCGGTGCCGCGACCGAGCAGAGGCCGCTTTCGAAATTGCCGACACTGACCACGACCTCTCTCTCGGCGTCCTGGTCCCGGCGGTGGAGGACATGCGCGGCGGTGCCGGGTTCGGCCTCCGCATACAGGCGCTGGATGAATTCGGGGCTTTTGTGACACAGCAAAAGCCGCCCCATGGAGGTGGAGGCCGCGGGCAATCGGCTGCCCACATGCACCAGCGACGTCAGCCCGCCCGTCGCCGCAAAGCGCAGCAGATACAGGATTTGTCGGCCGTCGAGCACACCCAGATGTGTCGACCAATCGATGTGGTCGCGCAGGGCCTCAAGCGTTGGCGTGGCCGCCTCCAACAGCTCCCGCCCGGCGTGGTAGCCGTAGGCAAGACGCACCACTGCGGGCCCCAGCTTATAGGCCGCGTTGTTTTGCACGGGCAGCAGATAGCCCGCCTCCGCCAGCGTGTGCACGGTTCGAAACACCGCCGATTTTGACACGCCGACGGCCGTCGCGATCTCGTTCAAGGTCATTTCCGTCCGGTCCGGCGTAAAGGCGCGCAGTGCCGCAAGGCCGCGCATCAGACCGGGCACCAGGTAGGGGTCGTCTCGCATTCGGTATCCTTTGTGGACGCTCAGGCGTTTCATATACAAAACGATACCTTCCCCGCAAAACACTCTTTTGGCACGCTCTACCGATCCGATCAGGAGGATTCGATGAACATCGCCACGCCAATCCCAACCGACCTCGACAACCGCCTTAAGGCCTCCACCGCGCGCTTTGCCGACAAGCAATTCGACTGGGATGCGTTTCCGGCGAACCGCGGCTTTGAGGAGCTGGCGCGCGCGCAGATGCGCTATATCGGGGCGGGCGGATCGCCGAAGGTTGGCGACACCACGACGATGAAGCCCGAGCATTTTACGCTGAGCCTGATCTACAAGGAGCCGGGGCGCTATGCGGCCTGCCACAGCCATGAGATCGAGGAATCCTTTCTGGTCATCAATGGCGCGCTTATCGTGGGATGGGAGCGGGACGGCGAGGTGGTCGAGGTGCAGCTGGGGCCCAAGGACATGATCCTTAACGCCCGCGAGATCGGTCACGGCTTTCGCGTCGATGGGGTAGAGCCTGTGCTGATGACGATCAGCGTCGATGTGGGAAAGCCGTTGCCGCCCGTCTACCATTATCATCCGAAGGAGCATCCAGCAGAGCTTGCGCGCACCTTCGGGGCCGCGCCTGGCAAGACGCTGCCGTTCGACCGCGCGGGCACGCATCCGATCCAAAGACTGATGGCCGATTACGTTGTCCGTCACGCAGAGCTGCCGACCGTGTGGGAAGACGCCGGGTTCACGCGCAAGGTCTATGTCGGCGATGCGCCCGGCGCCGTTCACCACGACAGTTGCCGCAAAGAGATGTGGGGCCTGCCGTCGCGCGCAGGCATTGCACCCTACACACGCGACGTCGAAGAGGCCGTGATGTGCCTCGACGGGGCGTTGCAGGTGGGCTGGGTCGATGACAGCGGCGGCCAAAGCATCGTTGAGCTTGGGCCTCGCGATCTGGTGCGCATCCCGGCGGGGCAGGCGCATTTTTTGCAAAACCCCGGTGCCGGCGCCGCCACGGCCTGGGTCGTCGTGGGCCAGTCGGGCGCGGAAGACGTGTCGTTCGAGGCCCGTCCTTATGTCTGACGCTTTCAAGGATCGTTTGGCAGAGGTCGCGGGCGGACCGGCGCCCAAGGACCTTGCCCATCAGGGCAGGGGGCGGCCGGTTGCGCCGGCCGAACAGGCGCTGGCCGATGCGCTTATGGAGATCATGGCGGCCGGAGAACACGATTTTGCCGCCGTTGCCGCGACCCTTTCGGCGCGCGGCGTCGCGGCGCCGGTCTCGGGCCGAACGGACTGGGATATCGCGCTTCTCGAAGCGGAGCTTGCCGCCGCAAACGCGTCCTTTGACGCAGTCTATGCGGAGCGTGGTTATGGCGCTTGAGTTTCGCCGTGTTTGCAAGACCTTCGGTTTTGGCGACGCCGCCGTCACCGCCGTCGACACCATCGACTTTTCCGTCAATGCGGGGGAGTTCGTTGCCGTGGTCGGCCCGTCGGGCTGCGGGAAGTCGACGCTTTTATCGATGACGGCGGGGCTTTACGCGCCGACATCGGGCGCTGTGATGGTCTCGGGTCAGGCGGTGACCGGGCCGAACGCCCATGTCGGCTTCATGCTGCAAAAGGACCTTCTGCTGCCCTGGCGGGCGATCCGCGCGAATGTGGAGTTCGGCCGCGAGGCGCGCGGCATCCCGAAGGCCGCGCGCCGCGATCGCGCGATGGCAGAGCTTGACCGCTGCCAGCTGTGCGGGTTCGAGGGGAAGTATCCCTATCAGCTTTCTGGGGGTATGCGGCAGCGGGCAGCGCTGGCCCGGACGCTGGCCATCGACCCCGAAATCATCCTGCTGGGCGAACCTTTCAGCGCGCTCGACGCGCAGACCAAACTGCTGTTGCAGGACAGCTTTGCCACCACCATCGCAGAGGCGAAAAAGACCACGCTTCTGATCACCCATGATCTGACCGAGGCGGTTTTGATGGCCGACCGGGTCCTGGTGCTGTCCGAAAGGCCCGGGCGGATCGTGGCTGAGATCAAGGTGGACCTGCCGCACCGGGATCGCCCGCTCAAACGGCGCGTGCTGCCCGAGGTTGGGCCGATCGCCGCAGAAATCTTCGGCCATCTCAAGCTGACCGAAAAGGCTGCCGCCTGACCATCAACCCATCCCCGAAACAGTGCCCGCCAGAGGCACGGTCCAACACCGGAGACCCCGATGACCATCAAAACCCTCGTTACCGCCCTGTCGCTGGCGCTTGCGCCTTTTGCCGCCGCGGCAGAAGAGCAGTTGACCTATCTTTTCCCGGCGCCGGATTTTTTGCCAGCCTTCGCGCCCTTCCAATTGGCCAAGGGTCTTGGCTATTTCGCGGAAGAGGGTCTTGCGGTTGAGTTTCGGGTTGGCAAGGGCGGGGCGGATGTGGCCCGGCAGGTCGCCGTGGGCAACACCGACCTTGGCGGCGGGATCGGCGACACGCCGATTATCGTGCGCGCCAACGGTCTTGACGTTCGGGGCGTCGCGCTTTTGGGCGGGCGTGGCTATACGCAATTGGCCTGGCGTGTGGACAGCGGCATCACCGGCCCGGCCGATCTGGCCGGCAAACGCATCGGCGTGTTGAGCTTTCAGGACACGACCTATTACAACATGTTGGGCGTTTTGGCGTCCGAGGGTCTGTCGCGCGGCGATGCCGATCTTCAGGCGGTCGGTCCGGGCGGCATCATCCAGCTTATGATCTCGGGCGATCTTGATGCTGTGTCCGCCGTTCCGGAATGGATCGCGGCGAGCAAGGGCGCGGGCGTCGCGGTCGGCCAAATGCCGGTGGATGCGGTTTTCCCGGCAATGGCGCAGGCGGTGCTGGCTTCCGATGACTTAATCGCAGAGCGCCCGGAGGCCATCGCTGGGTTCGTGCGCGCGTTGACGCGGGCCGTGTCCGATATCACGTCCGACCCGCAGGCCGCGGCCGCAGAATATGTCAAGATCGTCCCGCAGCACGCCGATAAAGAGGCCGGGATCGCCGCGATCATGCAGGAGTATGCGGCAAAGGTTTATCCGGCGGCCGAAGGTTTTGCCTTTGGCGCCTTCGATCCTGAGCGTCTGAAGGCCGCGCAGGCCTTCTACCTAGAAACCGGCATCGTGCGCCAGGCCGTGCCGATTGAGGACCTTTACACCAACGCCTTTGTCGCGCCCGAGTGACGGACGCTGCGGCGCCGCCACACACCCGCGCGCCCCGCCCGCCAGCGCCCATCGCCCGCCGGAGACGCCGCAGATGTC
>CALCPC010000627.1 GCA_937900975.1 uncultured Paracoccaceae bacterium | reverse complement strand
TGGGCCCGAACCGGCGAGCGGGCCGTTCGTCCACATCCAGCAAGGATGCGTGAGCGGCGCCCGTGCCCGCATCGCAAGCCACGTCTCAATCGGAGAGGGCGCAAGGCTTGGCGACGACATCTTGCTTTTTCCCGGTGCCCGTCTTGGCCCGTTCGTTGCAATCGGCGACCGCTTTATCGGCCACCACGGGATTTCCATCGGGGCCGATGGCTTTTCCTTTGTCACGCCGCAACCCGGCTCGGTTGAAGAAGCGCGGGCCACGGGCAAAATTTCGGAGGCCAGCCGGACCAACGGCTTCAGGCGCATTGCGTCCCTTGGCAGTGTCACCATCGAGGCGGATGTAGAGATCGGTGCGAACTCCGTCGTCGACCGGGGCACGATTGCCGACAGCCTTATCGGTCAGGGCACCAAGATCGATGCGCTGGTGATGCTGGGCCACAACGTTCAGATCGGCGCACTGTGCCTGATTTGCGGCCAAGTCGGCGTCGCGGGCAGCACGGTCGTGGGCGACCGGGTGGTGCTTGCTGCCCGCGCGGCCGTGGCCGATCACGTCACCATCGGCGCCGACAGCATCATCACCGGAAAGACCGGCATCGCAAGCAATGTGCCGCCGGGCCGGATCATGATGGGCTCCCCCGGTGTGGCAATGGACCAGTTCCTGGCCAGCTACCGGATCTTCCGCCGGCTTCCGCGGCTTGCCGCCAAGCTTGATAGCCTACAGAAACGGGTTTCAAACTCCGAGACGAACGGGTAGACCTTGGCGACGCAAGAGAGGCGCGGCGATGTCGGACACGGTCGAGCAAAAAGTCATACAAATCATCGCTGAACAAGCCGTGATGGAACCCGCTAAGGTTGATTTGACCTCCACGCTAGAGGACCTCGGAATTGACAGTCTCGGTGTGGTTGAGACGATTTTTTCGATCGAGGAAACCTTCGACATTTCTGTTCCCTTCAATGCCAATGACCCCGACAGCAGCCCTTTTGACATCAGCGATGTCGGCTCAATCGTGGACGCGGTGAAGGAGCTTGTCACCGCGAAAGCCGGCTGAGCGCAATGCGCCGGGTGGTTCTGACGGGGCAGGGGGCAATCTGCGCACTTGGCTCGGACGTGCCGACGATCACGGAGGCGTTGCGAGAGGGGCGGTCGGGCATCGGCCCGATGGCGTTTCAGGATGTAGAGCGGCTGTCGATCACCATCGGTGGCCAGATCAAGGGCTATGACCCAAGCGCGCTTTTCACGCGCCAGGAGTTGACGCTTTACGACCGCTTCACGCAATTTGCGCTGATTGCGGCGGCGGAGGCGATGGCGGGTGCCGGGCTCCACTTCTCGGACGCGCTGGCGGAGGAGGCGGGCGTCGTCCTTGGCACCGCGGGCGGCGGGTTGCAGACGCAGGACGAAAACTACCGCTCCGTCTATGAGGCCGGGAAGAACCGGGTGCACCCTTTCGTCGTGCCGCGGCTGATGAACAATGCGGCCGCCAGCCACGTCTCGATGCGGTACAATTTGCAGGGCCCCAGCTTTACGGTCGCAACCGCTTGCGCGTCGTCGAACCACGCAATGGGCCAAGCGTTCAATCTGATCCGCTCTGGCGTCAGCCGCGTCATCTTGGCCGGCGGGTCGGAAAGCATGCTGTGCTTTGGCGGCATCAAAGCGTGGGAGGGGTTGCGCGTGATGTCGAAGGATGGCTGCCGGCCATTCTCGGCCGACCGCAATGGCATGGTGCAGGGGGAAGGTGCCGCCGTCTTCGTGCTTGAGGAGTATGAGCACGCGCGCGCCCGCGGGGCGGACATTTTGGGGGAGTTGGTGGGGTTTGCCATGACGTCTGATGCGTCCGACATTGTGATGCCCAATTAGCTCGGCGCGCGGCGGGCCATTCGGGTCGCGCTGCGCGATGGCTGTCTGGGGCCCGAGGAAGTTGGTTACATCAATGCCCATGGCACCGGCACGGCGGCCAATGACCGGACTGAGTGCGCGGCCGTGCGGGAGGTGTTCGGCGCCCATGCCGACCGTTTGATGATTTCCTCGACCAAATCGATGCATGGGCATCTGATCGGCGGCACCGGAGCGGTTGAAATGCTGGCCTGTATCATGGCCGTGCGCGACGGTATTGTGGCGCCCACCAGCTACTTTACTGCGCGCGATCCCGAATGTGATCTGGATGTGGTGCCCAACACCGCGCGGCAAGCGCAGGTTCGTGTGGCCCTTTCGAACGCTTTCGCCTTTGGTGGGCTTAACGCCGTGTTGGCCCTGCGGTCGGTTTAGCGGATCTCGGTCCGCACGCCGGGCGGTCAGCCCCCCGGCGCCTGACAGGGGCGGCGGCCTGTCGCTTTGCATGCCCTCATTTGGACGCTGCAAAGCGCGCTGCGGACCATGCTGCCCATCGCGTCGGGATGGCGCCGGCAACCGCACGACCGATCATTGCAGGGGCGGGCCGTGCTTTGGAAGCCCCGGTTCAGACCAGGCGCCTCTGAAACCGCAGCCCGCACAGCCTGCGTCGTGTCGTGGGTTTGCCGCGGGTCCCCTTTGGATCGGAGGCGGCGCAGGGCGCTTTACTGCGCCGGGGCGGGCGGCAGGCTTTCAAAAGCGGCGGTAAAGCCTGTCAAAGACACCTCTAGGACCACGGGCCGGTCCGGCGCCCCCACCGACAGGATCTGCATACGCGCCACCGCGCCGCGTTTGAGGTTGTTGACAAACCCCTCCTCCATCCCAAAGCGCGCAAAACAGCCAGAGCGGTTGCAAAAGCTGTAGTCATAGCGGCGCCCCTGGCCGGAATCGACTTGGACAACCAGCCCCTCGGTCAAAAGCGTTCCAAGCGGTGTCACGCCGGTCGCGCCGGCGAACGCCTCGGCCGCGTCGGGCAGGGCCACGATGCTTACCTCGGCGACCGGGTTGTCGGTGTTGTCGCGGGCAAGCTGATACATAAAGCAATTGGTCTTTTCGGGATTGCAGCGCGTCTCCCAGTCGCCGAAAGCCTCGCGCACAAATTCGGGCGGCGGCGGTGGCGCGGGGGCGGCCTCGGCCGCGGGCGCCGTTTCGGGCGCTGTGTCCGTTCCGGGCGTCTGCTCGGCCGCGGTTTGTGCAAAAGCGGGCGCGGCGATCAGAAAAGCTGCGGCGGTCAATGCGGCCAATGTCGGGGTCGAAGTCACGATGACATCCTGTTTCTCTGCTTGTGTTGCCTGTGTGGTGTCAGCATCGCTGCGCCAAGTCAACGCAGGGGGCGACGCTTCGCCGACGCGACCCCCACAAGAAAAAAGACACCCTTCCGGGTGCCTTTTTTGGGCTGCTGAGCAGCTCTCTCCCTGTCGGACTGGCCAACTTATGGGGCGCAGGCTATGGCCAAAACCCATCTTGCGTCAACAGTCGAGCAGGGGGCAGAGGTTAATTTCTGCGGCGTTCCCCTAGAAAAAAAGCCGCACCCGAAGGTGCGGCCAGTTCAACAGGGAGGAAGTCTGCGGACCAACGATCCCATCAGCCCGCAGAGATAGTGTGGCGCAAGAGTGTTAATTTTGTATGTTGCAAATCTCACGGCGTGGTTTAATTTCGGGCAGAGCGAGAATGAGTGAACTTTTCGTAGGCGGTGGTGGGCCGTCGCAGGGCGACGCTGCGGCACTGCTTTTGCGGATGGCCAACCGCCATGGGCTGATTGCGGGCGCGACGGGCACCGGCAAAACCGTGACTCTGCAGATTTTGGCAGAGGGGTTTAGCGCCGCGGGCGTTCCTGTGGTTCTGTCGGATGTAAAGGGGGATCTGTCGGGCCTCGCCGCGGCGGGCGCTGAAACCGCGCCTTTACACGAAAAGTTGATTGCTCGGGCCGAAAAAATTGGCCTTGACGACTATGCCTACCGGGCGATGCCTGTGGTTTTTTGGGATCTCTTCGGGGACGAGGGGCATCCGGTGCGGACCACGGTTACCGAAATCGGGCCGCTTCTTTTATCCGCACTTCTTGAGTTGAGCGAGCCGCAGGAGGGGGTGCTGAACATCGCCTTTCGGGTTGCCGATGAAGAGGGGCTCGGCCTTGTCGATCTTGCTGACCTGCGCGCCTTGCTTCGGTATCTCGATGAAAACCGGGCGGAGATTTCGCGCAGTTGGGGTCGTGTCACCTCCGCCTCTATCGGTGCGATACAGCGGCGGCTGCTGAGCCTGGAGACGGAAGGCGGCGCGATGCTGTTCGGTGAGCCTGCGCTGGATCTTCAGGACCTTTTGGCCATCGATGCGGCGGGCCGGGGGCGGGTCAACATTCTGGCCGCCGCCCGCCTGATGCGCGCGCCACGGCTTTACGCGACGTTCCTGCTGTGGCTTTTGTCGGAACTTTTTGAGACTTTGCCAGAGGTCGGCGATCCAGAGCAGCCAAAGCTGGTGTTCTTTTTTGATGAGGCGCATCTTCTTTTCGACGACGCGCCAAAGGCGCTGGTCGATAAGGTCGAGCAGGTGGCGCGGCTGATCCGCTCAAAAGGGGTGGGGGTTTTCTTTGTCACCCAGAACCCCGGCGATGTGCCCGACGATGTTTCGGGACAGCTTGGCAACCGGGTACAACATGCGCTCCGCGCCTATACCCCGCGGGAGGCGAAAGCCCTGCGCGCGGCGGCCGAGACGTTTCGCGCGAACCCCGCTTTCGACACGGAAACCGCGATCCGGGAGGTTGGCACAGGCGAGGCTGTGGTGTCCTTGCTGGATGGCAAGGGTGTGCCGGGCATGGCGGATCGGGTGCTGATCCGCCCGCCCGCCTCACGCCTTGGTCCGCTGACAATCGCAGAGCGGCGGGCGATCATCGCGGCCTCACCGCTTGTCGGCGTTTACGATACGGCCGTGGACCCGGTATCGGCGCATGAGCTTTTGGCAGCGCGGGCCGAAGCCATCGCCCGAGAGAGTGCGGCGGAAGAAGACAAGCGGGAGTTTACGGCCGCAAGGCGGTACACCGGCGGGCGGGTTCGTCAGGCGCCCGCCACGGGCGGCCGGCGCGCCGATACGCTTGGCGAGACTTTGGTCAAGGAGGTGATCCGCAGCGCCACCTCACGCTCGGGCCAGAAGTTTATCCGGGGCGTGTTGGGCGGGCTTTTCAAGGGGCGGTGAGGCGGACGCGGGCCGCTGGCCCGCGATCTGAACAAGATGGTCAGCGTCGCTGCGCCGTCCGCCCCCCCTGGACTGGGCATAAACCGGGGGCCCGCGCTTTGCGCGTCCGGGCCTCACTGGCCCGGGCTAAGATCCTGGGCCAGCATCAGCGCGTTGCCATCGGGGTCATAGAACGTGGCAGTGCTGACCATGCCTTCGATCGTCTCTGTTTCACCGTCAAAGCGCACACCCGCGGCCTCCATCGCGCGGCGCGCTGCGGCGATATCGGCGATCCCGAACACCGGGACGGAGTTGCCGGGCGCGGGTTCTGCCTGCTCCCCAAGGCCCAGCGTCACGCCCTGAGTTTTGGTTCTAAGCTCGCTCCAACCCGCGTCATCGGCATGGTAAAGCAGCGCGAACCCTAACGTGTCTTGGTACCAAGCGGCGCTGGCATGGCGGTCACGGACCGACAGCGCCAGGGTGATGGTGTCTTGGAGTTCGACCAGCGGCATCGATCTTCCCGTTCTTTTGTTTCGCATAAATATGAAGTAACTATACTTTATGGACATCCATCACCTTGTCAACCTAACTGCCCGCGCCTGGTGTCTGGAAATCCTGGCCTGTCTCGCGCGCGGAACGCCCGGACGTCAGGCGCCGCTTTTGGCTGCAACCGGCGCTGGGCGAACGGCGTTTCGCGACAGCCTGAACCATCTGATCGACCTTGGTCTTCTTGCGCGGACGCCGGGCCATGGCCACCCGCTGCGCCCCGAGTTTCGCCTGACCAGCACCGGGCGGGAGGCGGCGGCGATGGCGGATCGTATCTTGGCCATCCCGCAACCGGGCGGGGGCACGCTTTTGCGGCTTAGCTGGACGCTGCCAATTCTTGCGCTGACCGGAACGCCGCAACGCTTTTCCGGTCTTCGCGCGGGGCTGGGCCGGATCACGGACCGGGCTTTGTCGGTTCGGCTGAAGGGCTTGGAGGCCGAGGCCTGGCTTTTGCGCGACATCGACATCCAGGCGCGTCCACCGATGCCGACCTATCGCGCGATCAACCAGGGGTTAAGGATCATTCGGGCCATCATCGGCTAGTGTCGCCCGTCTGGCGCCCCGGGGGCCGTCCGGGCACACTCTGCGAACCCGGTCAGGGCCTCGGTTCGGCGCAACATCGGGGTTTGCTAGGCCTCTTCCGCATGTGCGTCGCCCATCGCGACGGGTTCGCCGATCCGGCGCAGCTTAACCTCTGTTATGCGGTTGCGTTCGCGCGCGATGACCTCAAACCGGAAGCCGTGGAAGGTGAAGACCTGGCCCACCGTAGGGATCGTTTGCGCCTCGTGGATGACCAAACCCGCGACGGTGTTCGCCTCCTCATCGGGCAGGTTCCAGTCGCAGGCGCGGTTGATGTCGCGGATGGTCATAGAGCCTTCGATGGTGATAGAGCCATCTGGCGCGGCGGTGATTTCAGGCGCGTCAGCATCGTGTTCGTCGGCAATCTCGCCAACGATCTCTTCCAAAATGTCTTCAAGCGTGATGAGACCGCGCAGCGCACCATACTCATCGACGACCAGCGCAAAATGCGTGTGGCGGCGCAGAAACTCCCGCATTTGATCGTCGAGCGTCGTTGTCTCGGGCACGAAATAGGGTTCCTTCGCGACATCGAGGATGTTGAGGGAGCCAAGGTTCTCTAACCCGCCCTGCGCTCCCCGCGTCAGCGCGTCGACGGCGCGCAGAAGGTCCTTGGCATGGATCACGCCGACGATGTTTTCGGCGTCGTCCTTGAAGATCGGCAACCGGGTGTGGGTGGATTTCAGGCAGGCGGACAGGATCTGCTCGGGCGGCCAGGCGGCGTCGATCATCTCGATGTTTTGGCGGTGGAGCATGATTTCCTCCACCTCGCGATTGCCAAGGTCGAGCGCGCCGAGAAGCCGGTCGCGGTCATCATTTTCTACCGCCCCCTCGGAATGGTGCAGCGCGATGGCGCCGGCGATTTCCTCCTGCGCGGCCAAAAAATGCGCTGCGGGGTCGGTCTTGACGCCAAAAAGGCGCAGCACAAGGCGCACGAGCCAGCGCACCATGTTGACGACGGGGGCCAGGACACGGACCACGATGCCGATGGGCGGGGCGACGCGGGCGGCCGCGGTCTCGGGGTTGGTGATGGCATAGGTCTTAGGCATCACCTCAGCGAAGATGAGGACGAGCGCGGTCATCGCGAGCGTCGCCAAAGCCACGCCACTGTCGCCGAAAAGCACTGTCAGCATCGATGTCGCCAGCGATGTCGCAAGGATATTCGCAAGGTTGTTGCCAAGAAGCACGGCGCCGATCAGGCGCGCATTGTCTTCTGTCAGCTTCAGCGCGATCCGGGCGCCGTTGGACCCGCGATCCGCGGCGCCGTGCAGTTTGCCCCGCGACGCGGCGGTCAGCGCCGTCTCTGAGCCCGAGAAGAAAGCCGACAGCATCAAAAGGCCCAGGACCGCCAGCACCGTGAACCACAGCGCTCCATTGGCGCCCTCTGAGACGAGTTCCGCTTCCATCTCGATCCTCTGTCGTTTGATGCCCGGGTTATGGGGTTTCGGGGC
>CALCPC010000626.1 GCA_937900975.1 uncultured Paracoccaceae bacterium | reverse complement strand
GCTGTGAGATCGAGGTGGAGCCCGGACGCCTGATCGCGGGCAACGCGGGTGTTTGGCTCTGCGAAGTGCTCTACTACAAAAGCGGCGCGGATCGGCGGTTCCTGATCCTCGATGCAGCGATGAACGATCTGATCCGGCCCGCGATGTATGACGCGCATCATGACGTTGTGCCGGTGATGGAACCGGCCGCCGGCGCGGTCCAGGGCCCGGTCGACCTGGTGGGCCCCGTTTGCGAAAGCGGCGACACATTCGCAAAACAGCGCCCGATGCCGCCCGTGGGGGCCGGCGACCTGATCGCGTTTCGCTCTGCCGGGGCGTATGGCGCGGTTATGGCGTCAGAGTACAACTCTCGCCCCTTGGTGCCGGAGGTTTTGGTCAGCGGCGATCAATTTGCGGTGGTGCGACGTCGCCCAAGCTTTGACGAAATGATTTCTCGCGATACCATCCCTGAATGGCTGGCCTAAGGCGCGCCCCAGCCCCCGCCCCAGCCCCCGGGGCCCCCTGAGAGAGGTTAGGACCATGGCAGACGTGCAGGACACCGTGGAACATCGGCTGGATCGGGCGCGTCAGGCGCTTTCGGGGCGGATAGCACGCACCAAAACCGCCCTTTTGGTAGAGCGTTTTACCCGCGCAGCCTGGCCTGCGGGCACGCTGGCCCTGCTTGCCGCGGCGGTGCTGTTGTCGGGTGTGACGACTTGGCTTCCCGCGGGCCTTGCATTGGCTGCGGGTCTTCTTCTGTTGATCGGCATCGTGTGGCTCGCGTGGCGGGGGCTGCAAGGCTTTGCTTGGCCGACCGAGGCGGATGCGATTGCCCGGCTTGACGCCGCGCTGCCGGGCCGGCCGCTTGCTGCGCTGAACGACGATTTGGTGATCGGGAAATCCGACCCCGACACCGTCGCCGTCTGGACCCGACATTTAGAACGGATGGCCGAACGGGCCGCCGCCGCCAAAACCGCGCGCCCCGATCTGCGCCTGGCCGGGCGCGATCCCTGGGCCACACGGCTTGTGGCCATTGTTGCGGTGGTTGCCGCGCTCTTTTTCGCGGGGCGCAGCGATCAGATCGATTTGACCGAGCTTCTTGAGGTCGACACAGCGCCGGCCATTGTCGCGGGTCCGAGTTTTGAGGCCTGGGCCTCGCCCCCCGCCTATACCGGCAAACCAACCTTTTATTTCAGCGAAGCGGGCGACACCGCGCTGGACTTGCCTGTCGGGACGGAGATCACGGTGCGCGTCTATGGCGATCCCGCCGGTTTCTCGCTGCGGGAGGATGTCTCGGGCACCGATGCCGCGCTGACCGCCGCGGCAGAGGGGATCGGCAGCGCCAATTTCACCGTCGCCGCGGATGGCAGCCTGTCGATCCTTGCCGACGGAACGGCGCTGGGGCGCTGGGATATCACCATGATCCCCGACGCCACGCCCGAGATCCGCCTGGTCGGCCCCGTGGAACGGGCGGCCTCTGGCGCGATGCAGCTTTCGTTTGCTGCCAATGACGATTACGGGGTGGTCGCGGCAGAGGCGCAGCTGACGCTCAACCTCGCCGACGTGCCGCGCCGCTATGGCCTGGCCACGGCGCCAGAGCCCCGTGACGCCATCGCGCTCGACCTGCCGATGCCGCTCAGCGGAAGTCTCTCGGATATCGACGAGACATTGATCGAGGATCTGGTCCAGCACCCTTGGGCCGGCCTGCCCGTCGCGCTGGAGCTAAGCGCCACAGATGCGGCCGGTCAAATCGGCAGCAGCGGCACGTTGCAGGCGATCCTGCCCGGGCGGCGCTTTTTCGATCCGCTGGCGGCTGCGGTGATCGAGCAGCGTCGGGATTTGCTTTGGTCCATCGAGAATGCGGACCGGGTCGATCAGATGCTGCGCACGATCACCTATGCACCGGAAGACATCTGGACCAACCGCACCGCCTATATGATGACCCGCATGGCGCTGCGGCGTTTGGGATATGCAAGGGAAGACGGGCTAAGCGCCGAGGAGCGCGACGACGTCGCAGAGCTTCTGTGGAATGTCGCGTTGCTGATCGAAGACGGCTCTCTCGCGGATGCGCGAGAGCGTTTGCGCCGCGCGCAAGAACGGTTGCAGGAAGCGCTGCGCGATGGGGCGACGGATGAGGAGCTGGCGCAACTGATGGAAGAGTTGCGCCAAGCGATGCAAGACTACATGCAGCAATTGGCGCAGGAAGCGTTGGAACGGGGCGATATGGCCCAGTCCCAGCAGGACCAAAACCAGATGTCGATGAACCAGGACCAGCTGCAGGAAATGCTGGACCGCATTCAGGAGCTTGCTGAGCAGGGCCGGACAGAAGAGGCCGAGGCGCTGTTGCGGCAGCTTCAGCAGATGATGGAAAACATGCAGATGCAGCTCAGCCAAGGCGGCCAGGGCCAGCAAAGCCCAGGCCAGCAGATGATGCAGGAGCTGCAAGACACATTGCGCCAACAACAGGGGTTGGCAGATGACAGTTTTCAGCAGCTTCAGCGTGAATTCCAGCAAGGGCAACAAGGCCAGCAGGGTCAGCAAGGGCAACAGGGCCAGCAGGGTCAACAAGGACAACAGGGTCAGCAAGGTCAGCAGGGTCAACAAGGGCAGCAAGGTGGCCAGCAGTTCGGCCAGGGCCAGCCTGGCCAGCAGGGGCAACCCAATGGCCTGCAGCCCGGCCAACAGGGCCAGGGCCTGACGGCCGAGGATCTTGCCAACCGGCAGGAAGCGCTGCGCCAGATGCTGGACGATCTGCGCGGGCGGCTGCCCGGCCCCAGCACGGAAGAGGGGCAGGCCGCGCGCCGCTCGCTCGATCAGGCTGAGCAGAACATGGGTGCGGCACGTGACAATCTCGACCAGGGCGATCTTCCCGGCGCGCTCGACCGCCAGGCCGACGCCATCGACGCGCTCCGCGACGGGTTGCGCGGCTTGGGCGAAGAAATGCAGCAGCAAGCGCAGCAAAACCAGGGTCAGTCCGGCCAGGAAAACGGTCAAGGACTGGCCAGCGACGACCGCGACCCGCTCGGCCGGCCCAGCGGGGCTCGGGGCTCTCTCCGCACGGATCAGCAAATGCTGCCGGGGCTCGATCAATTGCGCCGTGCGCAGGAGCTTTTCGACGAGATCCGGCGCCGCTCGTCAGAGCGGGAGCGCCCTGAGCTCGAGCTCGATTATCTGGAGCGTTTGCTCGACCGGTTCTAGCGCCGCCCGTGACGGCGCACGCCATGGCGGCGTCACGGCCAGC
>CALCPC010000625.1 GCA_937900975.1 uncultured Paracoccaceae bacterium | reverse complement strand
GACCTATGCCGTGGTTTTGACCTTCCTCATCATGGTCGTCGTCCAGGCCTTCCGCCCGCAGGGCCTATTGGGGCGGTCCTAAGATGGCGGTCGCCGAAACCCTGCCGGTCGAGGCAAAACGCCCCCGCGCGGCCAATGTGCCGGGCGGCTATTGGGTGCTGGCGATCATCCTGCTGGTGCTGCCGGGCTTTGCCTCGGATTTCGTGATGTTCCAGATCATGGGCTGGACCTTCATCCTCGGCATGATCGCGCTCAGCCTGATGGTTCGAGCCGGCGACGGCGGCATGGTCAGCTTGTTGCAGATGACGCTGGCGGGGTTTGCGGGCTATATGGTCGCCATCTTCGGGCCATCGGCCATCGACACGATCAGTTTCGGCTGGCCCTGGTATATCACGATCCCGCTGGCGTTGATCCTGACAGCGCTTTTCGCGACGGGGGCGGGATGGCTCGCCGTGCGGTCCGAGGGGATCTACACGATCATGATAACGCTCGCCATCGCGGCGGCGTTCTTCTATTTCACCCGCCAAAACTACGTCATCTTCAACGGGTTTTCGGGCTTTAACGGGGTGCTGCCGCCACAGCTTTTCGGCGTCGATTGGCGCCAGCCGGTGGCGTTTTACTATCTGACGCTGTTTTGGGCCGTGCTTTGGTTTCTGGTCGTGCTTTATGTCAGCCGCGCGCCCTTTGGCCTTGCGCTTCAGGGGGTGCGGGACAATCCGCGGCGGATGGCGGCGCTTGGCTATAACGTCACCGCGCACCGGGTCGCGGCCTACACCTTCGCCGCTTTGCCCGCTGGCATGGGCGGGATCCTTCTGGCCTGGCAATCGGCGCAGATCTCGCCCGGCACGGCAGGGATCGGGCCAGCCATCGACATTCTGGTGATTGCGGTGATCGGCGGGCTGCGCCACCCGATCGGCGCCTTTATCGGCGCCTTCGTCTTTGTGATCCTCAAAACCTTCGCCATCGATATCCTGATCGCACTCGGCATCGGGGGAGAGCGGTTTCAGCTTCTGATCGGGCTCGGCTTTCTTTTGATCGTCTTCTTCTCGCCCGACGGGCTGCTTGGCCTGTGGGAACGGTTGCGCAACGCCCGCGCCAAGGACCCGCTGACGGGGAAAGCGCGATGAACGCGCCCGTCACCCTGACCGACCGGCTGGGCGCCACCGGCACCGCCAACGCGCTGGAGCTGCGCGGCGTCTCGAAAATCTTCGGCGCCCTGGCCGCGATGCAGGACATCACGATGACAGTCCGCCCGGGTGAGCGGCGCGCCGTCCTCGGCTCCAACGGCGCGGGCAAGACGACCCTCTTTAACTGCATAACGGGCGACTTTCCCCCCTCCGGCGGCAGCATCCGCTTTTTCGGTGAGGACATTACCCGCTTCCCCGCGCATGAGCGGATCCGAAGGGGGTTGCGGCGAACCTATCAGATCAGCCTGCTTTTTGCCGGGCTGTCGGTGCTCGACAACATCTATCTCGCGTGCCGGGGGGTCAGCCGCGGGCGGTTTTCCTTCTGGCGTCCCGGCCGGGACGAGGCGCTGATGGCCAGCGCCGAAAACCTGGTCCGCGTCGTGCATCTCGACGACGCCCGCCTGACCCCGGTGGCGGAATTGTCCTATGGCCAGCAGCGTCAGCTTGAGATCGCGATGGCGCTTTCTGGCGCGCCGCGGTTCATCCTGTTTGATGAGCCGGCCGCCGGCCTCTCCCCGACCGAGCGGCGCGAGTTGATCGAGATCTTGACAGGCCTGCCCGGGCATATGGGCTTTATCATCATCGAGCATGACATGGATGTGGCGCTGCGCGTCGCCGAAAGCGTGACGATGATGCACAACGGCCGGATCTTTAAGGAGGGCAAACCCGCCGAGATCGAAGACGACCCAGAGGTTCAGGCGCTTTACCTCGGGGGTGGCCATGGTTGAGCGCGCAACGCTGGAGGTCCGCGACCTCAACGTCTTTTACGGTCAAAGCCATGCGCTGCAGGGCGTGACGCTGACGCTTGGGCGCGGGGTTTTGTCGGTTGTCGGACGCAACGGCATGGGCAAGACGACGCTGTGCAACGCGATTATGGGGCTGGTGCCTGTGGGTGCGGGCAGCATCGCGTTCGAGGGCCAGGCGCTGAGCGGGCGCGGCCCGGCCGAGATTGCGCGCATGGGGCTTGGCTATGTGCCGCAGGGGCGCAGGCTTTGGCCTTCGCTGACAGTGGACGAGCATCTGCGCCTGGTCTCGCGCGGGACGGGCGCTTGGACGATCGAGCGGATCTACGCGACCTTCCCGCGGCTTGCCGAACGGCGCCAGAACGGCGGTGGCCAGCTGTCGGGGGGAGAGCAGCAGATGCTGGCCATCGCGCGGGCGCTGTTGTTGAACCCCCGGCTTTTGGTGATGGATGAGCCGACCGAGGGGCTGGCGCCCGTCATCGTCCAGCAGGTCGAGGACATGCTGGTGCGCCTTGGCGAGGAAGGCGACATCGATGTTTTGGTGATCGAGCAGAATATCGGCGTCGCCTGTGCGGTCTCGGCCGAGGTCGCGATCATGGTCAACGGCCGGATCGACCGGGTGATGGATGCGGGCGTTCTGGCCGCCGACCGCGATCTGCAGCAGGCGATGCTGGGCGTCGGTCGCCACGCCCATGACGAAACGCCAGAGCCCGCGGGGCGGGCCGCACCGACGGCTGCCCCGGCTTCGGTCGCGCGGATCTATGTCTCGAACCCCGCCGTGCCGACGCGCTGGACCCCCCCC
>CALCPC010000624.1 GCA_937900975.1 uncultured Paracoccaceae bacterium | reverse complement strand
ACTACAAGGTGCGCGAACACTCTTTGGGCAAAGTGCCGGTCATCCTGGCCATCGGCAAGCAAGAGGTTGCCGACAGAACCGTCACAATGCGGCGGCTGGGGGAAAAGGCGACCCGGGTTCTGGATCTGGGCGCGGCCGTTGCAGACTTGGCCACAGAGGCCCGCCCACCCGATCTGGTCACGCCCTAGCGTGGAAAAGACGGGCTTGCATCTTTTGACGCCTGGCGCCGATCTGCGCGGCCGAAGACGGGGCTGGGGCCCGACAAGACAAAGCTCCCCTGCCCCGGGGTCGCGGCTGTGGCCGCGACAGCGGCTTGCCAACCCCTTGCCAACCCCTTGCCGGCCCTTGCCGGCCCTGGCCGGGCGCAAAAGTGGCGGTTTCCGGCACGATCGGCCCCGAAATCGCATGGAAAGCGCCAAGACCTTGCCAAGACCTGCGCGGGATATCATGCTGCCCCGCGGCAGCGCCAGACCGGTGCGCGCCGATCTTGTTCGACTTGCGTGAACGCCTTGCCCAAACCGACCCGACGGCCCGTTGGAGGAGACCTTTATGATTGACAAATACGCCGAAGCGATGGAGCCGCTCGACAAAACCGACGCGCTGAGCCAGGTGGTTGCCGGCAAGAGTTTCGTCGATATCGGAGGTCTTTGGGGCACCAAGGGCGAGATGGTGACGCGGATGATGAAGGCCGGCGCCAAATCCGCGACGATGGCCGACATGCAGGACGAAAACTCTCCGCTTTGGCCCGCCTTCGATAAGCATTGCGAGCAGATGGGCGTGTCGGGCTATGGCAAAAAGATCGTCAACATCTGCGCGCCGGACGCGCCGCAGCAATTGGGCAAGTTCGACGTCGTGCACTGTACCGGCGTGATGTACCATGTGCCGGACGTGCTGCAGTTTCTTGGCAATCTGACGGCGGTGACGGGGGAGTATTTGTTCCTCGGCAGCTCTACCCTGCCGCCGCGGATCAAAAACGCCGAGGGCATGTTGGAGACGGCGCCCGACCAGGCGGTGTTCATCCCCAATCTCACCCAGCGCACCCGCAGGATCATCGTCGCCTATTACGAAGAGATCTATGGCCGTATGGACGCGCCCTTCAACGCCGGTGGCTTGACCAATGATGCGCCATTTTTCGATGCCGAGGGGCGGCCCAATTTCGGGCCTTGGTGGTGGCTTTTCACCGGCGGCTTCATGATGCGCGCGCTGTCGGCCCATGGGTTTGACATTGTGGCCCACGGCCCCAACCCGATGCGCTTTGGCTACTTGATGCTGGCCCGCCGTCGATAGGCGGGCCTAGGCTCGGCCCCGCTTAGAACGGCCCGGCCTGGATTGGACCGTCTTTGATCGCGTTCTGTTCAAGGGGGTTGTCGGGCCTTCCAACTCTGCTTCGGTTGAACTATACTCTCGCACCACCATTTGGATGGTAGGTTCAATCGAAGAAGGACGAGATCGCCATAGCCCGCAGACCGCATCACGCGCCGCCCCCGCGCGACACTGGACCCCGAGACAACGACCGTATCCGCGCACCCGAAGTGCGCCTTATTGGCCCTAATGGCGAGAATGTCGGCGTCGTGACGCCCGACCGAGGGCGCGATTTGGCGGAGGCTGCGGGTCTAGACCTTGTCGAAATCTCCCCCAACGCGACACCTCCCGTCTGCAAGATCATGGATTTCGGCAAATTTAAGTACGAGACCCAGAAAAAAGAAGCCGAAGCGCGCAAAAAGCAAAAGATCATCGAAGTCAAGGAGGTTAAGTTCCGCCCGAACACGGACACCCATGACTATGATGTCAAGATGCGCAACGTGACCAAGTTTCTTGGCAACGGCGATAAGGTAAAGGTGACGCTGCGGTTTCGTGGCCGCGAAATGGCGCATCAGGAACTGGGCCGTCGTTTGTTGGAGCGTGTCGCCGGCGACACCGAAGAGATCGGCAAGGTCGAGGCCATTCCCAAGATGGAAGGCCGCCAGATGGTCATGATGATCAACCCGCTGAAGACCTGATCAGTGGGCGCGTTCGGGCCGCGTGTCTTGCCGCGTTCGGCAGGGACCCGCGGCAATGCGGAAAGCGATAGCGCATGGCCGGGCGGCTTCTGGAGTGGTTTGAGCATCTGCCGCTGCCGCTTTTGGCCAGCGCGACAGCGCCTTTGGCGCACCGGCAGCGGGGCGCCGTCGCGGCCTGGTTAGTGCGCCGTCTTTTGCGGAACACGCCCGCGCTGCGCCAGCGTATCTTTGGCAATCTGCGCCACATAGACCCCACTCTGTCCGACGCGCGTGCGGCCGAGATCCTGGACGGCATGGCCGACAATCTTGGCCGCACGCTGATTGAAATCCTGCATCCCCAGGATTTCCTGGCCCGCGCGCCGCAGATCCGCGTGGTGGAAGGTGGCGGGCTTGACCATGTTTTGGCCGCCCAGCGCGATGGAACCGGGCTGTTGTCGGTGACGGGCCATTTCGGACAATGGGAGGCGACGCGCGCCTTCCTTAAGGCGCGGGGCGGCAGCGTCGCGGCGCTTTACCGGCCGATGAAGAACCCGTTCTCCGACCGGTTTCTGACCGCGCGCTACGCGGCGTTCGGCAGCCCGATGTTCCCAAAGGGCCGGCAGGGCACGCGCGGACTTGTCCGCCACCTAAGCCAGGGCGGCACCCTGGGGATCATGCACGACCAGAAAATCGACGAGGGCGTTCTGTTGCCCTTTCTCGGCAGGCCCGCGCCCACCGCTTTGCTGGCGGCAGAGCTGGCGCTGAAGTTCAAGCTGCCGCTTTTGCCCGCCTATGCCTGGCGCGATGCCGATCTTGAAACGATCCATTTTGAAGTTGAGCCGCCGATCCCCCCCTCAACACCGGCCGAGATGATGACAGCGGTCAACCACAGCCTGGCCCGCCGCGTAGCGGCGCGGCCTGAGCAATACTATTGGCTGCACCGCCGCTGGCAGATCCGAAACCCCAAGCATATCGCAGAATTGCCCGGGTGGGCGGGGCGCTGCGCGCCGGTGCGGCTTTAGCGCATTCCGTTCACCTAGGATCAGAAAGCGCTCCCTCAAGATCAGCAGGCCTTTGTTCTTGAACGCGTTTTTGGATGAAGGCTGACCTGCTTTGAACCGAAAATGCTTTAGCGCGGGCTGCGCGGCGGGATCGGGGCACGCAAGGCCGCGCTGCGGGATCCGATCCCGTTTCCGCGGCGTCGCACGCAACGCCGTCTAGGCTTGGTCTGCCAGCAAGAACGCCGCGCACCGGGCGCCCAGCATCATTGCGGGGGCGTTTGTGTTCCCGGCTGGGATATCCGGCACAGCGGACATATCGCAGACCGAAAGCCCCTCCACCCCCCGCACGCGCAGACGTGGGTCGAGCACCGCCAACGCGTCGCCTTCGGCCCCCATGCGGCAGGTGCCAGCGGGGTGGTAATTGGTTTTCACATGCCGTTTGCAATGCGCGCGCAGTGTCGCGTCGTCATCGGCCGGCGGCAGCACGATGTCCCGGATCCGGGGGGCGAGGGGGTCGGTTTGAAAAACCCGCCGGAAAAACCGTTGGCCGCGGATCATCTCATCCATATCCGCAGGCGCTTTCAGCAAATTGGGAGAGACGCGCGGCATCGCAAAAGGGTCCGGGGAGGCAAGCTCAACGCTGCCGCGCGAGGCTGGTTTGACCACCACGGTCGTCACCGTAAGACCGTAATCGGGTTTGATCTCGTCCGCCGCATCGCGGTCGACATAGACGATGGGTACGCAAAACGCCTGGATCGTCGGCTCCGCCCCCGGCGCGCTGGGGTTGACAAAGGCACCGGCCTCAACCCCGGCCGAGGTCACGGGGCCAGAGCCGAAAAGCTTGAACTGCAGGCCGTTGCGCAACATCCGCCAACCCTCACCCTGGCGAAACTAGCCGTGACGCCCGGCCGCGAAGGCGGTGCTCGGCACCTCTGGATGATCGATCAGGTTTTGCCCCACGCCCGGGCTATCGGCCAAAATATCGATCCCGTGGGCGCGCAGCGCGGCCGCAGGCCCGATGCCCGACACCATCAGCAGCTTGGGCGTCATCAGCGCACCCGCGGCGAGCACGATGCCCGCGCTGGCCGCCACCGTGTGGGTGCCCGTGCGGTCGCGGTAGACGACGGCATGGGCGCGCCCCTTTTTCACGGCCACACGCGCCACCTCGGCACCGAGGCGGATGGTCAGGCCCGGATGGTTGCGGAGCGGTTCGAGGAAGGCAATGGCGGTGGAGCTGCGCCGCCCTTTGCTGTTGGTGAACTGATAAAACCCCACGCCGTGTTGCGTTGCGCCATTGAAATCAGCGTTGAACGGCAGCCCCAAACGCTGCATCGCCTGGACAAACCAGCGCGACATCTCGTTGATATGGCCGGGGTCGGACACGGCGACGGGCCCCTTCGTGCCATGGCGCGCGTCTGCCAGACGGTTGTTGGCCTCCATCCCGGTAAAGGAGGGCAGGACGTCGTCCCAGCCCCAGCCGGCCCCGGTGTTGGAGCCGCGCAGCGCCCGGTCCCAGGCGTCATAATCCCCCGGGCGGCCCCGCATATAGACCTGCGCATTGACCGAAGAGCCGCCGCCCAGCACATGGCCCTGCGGGATATCGTGCACCCGCCCGTCAAGATGGGCCTGCGGCACCGTTCGGTGATAACGCATGTAGCGCGATCCGTTGATCATCTTGAAAATGCCCGGGGGCATGTCGAGCAGCGGGTGGCGATGGGATTGCCCGGCCCCAAGCACATGAACCCGCTCACCGCCCGAAACCTGCCTAGCGGCCGCGACCCCACCGGCCGAGCCGCCACCGATCACCACATAATCATACCCCTCTGCCATCGCCTATCGGTTGGATGGGTGCTGCGGGGGGCCGATGGACTGACGCTCGACCAAGGCGCACTCAAGCTTGGTCAAGGGATGGCGAAAGCCCGCGCCCGTCCCGTGGAAAAGCTGGTCGATCACCCACCGCCCCATGGCGCGGTCGGCCAGGTTCATCGTCGTCAAGGGCGGCGAGAGATGGCGCGCGATCTCATCGTCATCATAGCCGATGACCGATATGTCACGCGGAATGCTAAGGCCCAGCGCCTTGAGCGCGTCGTAACCGCCGATGGCCATACGGTCGTATTGGCAGAAGATGGCCGTGGGCGGGGTGGCCAGACGCATCAGCTTTTGCGTGCCGTCATACCCCGATGAGGGCATCCAATCGCCCTCAACCACCAAATCCTCCACAAAGGGCAGATCGGCAGAGGCGAGGGCGTTGCGATAGCCGGTCAGCCGGCCGCTGGCGCATTCCATAAAGGGCTCACCCGTGATGACGCCAATACGGGTATGCCCTTGGTCGAGCAAGGCGTTGGTGGCCGCGTGGCCGCCCGCAATCTCACTTGGGATCACGGCGGGGACGGCGTGGTCTGCGGTATAACAATTGAGCAAAAAGACAGGGATGTCGGTTTCGGCCAATTGGCGCGGCAGGGCGATTTGGCGGGTAAAGACGCTGGCATAGATGATTGCCGCGACGCCCTGATCGATGAAAAAGGACAGTGCCTTCGGCTCTAGCACCGGGTCGTTGCGGGTTTCGGCCAGAAGGACAAGGTTGCCGGTCGCCTTGACGGCCTCCAGCACGCCGTCATAGGCGTGGACGCCCTCCGGGCTGGTGGCCAGCGTGTCAATGACGAAAGCGATGTTGCCGTCGATGTAGTCGCGCCGCTTCTCAATCGGTTTGCTCGGCGCGGTCAGCATTTTATAGCCCAGCGCGTCGGCCGCCTGCAGCACCCGGGCGCGGGTCTGGTCCGAGATTTTGATCGTCGGATTGTCGTTGAGCACGAAGGACACCGTGGGTTGAGAGCATTTTGCCAGGCGCGCGATGTCGCGCATGGTCACGCGCCCTTTTCTGGGCGTGCGCTCTTGCTCCTCATCTTTGGGACTGTCCTTCATTCGCCCCCGCATTGCGATGCCGCGTCTTACACGACGCGGGCGGTGTGTGGCAATCGCGAATTTACTAATATTAGTAATTGACGCCTAGTAAAAAATTTGCTCGACTAATATCCAGGACAAGAGGCCGTAGCAAAACGGGCCCAAAAGGGGGAACGACACCGCCATGCAAATCGCGGACAGCGCCACAGTGACACCCGATGCCAAGCCGCCCGAGATGCGGGGGATGTGTATCGACGGACGGGTCGAGGCTGTGACCGGGCGGGCGTTGATCGCCGTCGAAAACCCCGCAGATCAGGGTGTGATCGCCCATATCGTCGATGGCACGGCCGAGGATGCCGACCGCGCGGTCGACGCCGCGCGCCGCGCGTTTCCGGCTTGGGCCCGGCGCGGTCCGGTGGCGCGGGCGGCGCTTGTCCGGGTTCTGGCCGATTTGATGGAGCGCGAGACCGAGCGGCTGGCCAGGCTTGTCACCGCCGAACAGGGCAAGCCCTTGGTACAGGCGCGCGGCGAAATCGGCGCGGCGATCTTGTTCCTGCGCTACGCCGCCGAGGAGGCGCGGCGCATCGAAGGCGATATCCTGCCCGCCGACGGCCCCGATCAAGAGATCCATATCCGCAAACACCCGCAAGGGGTGGTCGTCGGCCTGACCGCCTGGAACTATCCCGCCGCGCTGACCACGCGCAAGCTGGGGCCCGCGCTGATCGCGGGCAACACATTCGTGTTGCTCAGCCACGAGCTGACGCCGCTGTCGGGCCTTGCAATCGCAGAGCTTGCGCTGCGCGCGGGCCTGCCGCCCGGCGTCTTCAACGTGGTCACCGGGCGCGGCGGCGTGGTGGGCGAGCGGTTGGTCAAAAACCCGGACACGGCGCTGATCACGATGACCGGCAGCACGCGGGCGGGCCGCGTCATCAACCGCACAGCCGCAAACGACCTTAAGGTCGTGCGGCTAGAGCTTGGCGGCAAAGCGCCCTTTATCGTGATGGAGGATGCCAATCTGGATGCGGCCGTGGCTGCCGCTGTGACCGCGCGCTATACCAATTGCGGCCAGGTTTGCACCTGTAATGAGCGGATGTATCTTCACCACGCCATCGCCGACGCGTTTTTGGAAA
Source organism: uncultured Paracoccaceae bacterium (assembly GCA_937900975.1). GTDB lineage: Bacteria > Pseudomonadota > Alphaproteobacteria > Rhodobacterales > Rhodobacteraceae > Algicella. The sequence goes on along the minus strand of CALCPC010000624.1, from coordinate 2,630 downwards.
AGTTCGCCGCCGCGAGCCGCGCGCTGACCATCGGGCACCCGCTGACGGCGGTGGATCTTGGGCCGAAGGTCAGCCACGCAGAGGTTGAGAAGGTCGGCGAGATCGTCGCGCGCGGACGGGCCTCGGGCGCACAGGCCTGGCTGGAGGGCGGGCCGCTAAACGATCATGGGTATGAGCGGGGGCATTGGATGGCACCTGCCCTGTTCGAAGTGTCCGACAACGCTTCGCCCCTGATGCAGGAAGAAATTTTCGGCCCTGTTGTCGCGGCCCTGCGCGTCACGGATTTTGACCAGGCGGTGGCGCTGGCCAATGCCACGCCCTTCGGCCTGTCGGCGTATCTTTTCACCGCCGATGGGCGGCGGATCGCGGCCGCGCCGCACAAGCTTTCGTTCGGTGAGATCTACATCAACCGCACCCATGGCGAGGCAGTCCAAGGGTTCCACACCGGCTGGGCGCTGTCGGGCATCGGCGGGGAAGACGGCAAATACGGGTTCGACGCGTATCTGCGCAAGCAGACCACGTATCTCAACTGGGGTTCGCCCCACCCATAACGCGCCAAGCACCAAAAGGCGCGCAACATCGGAGGAAACCATGAACCGCAGACTTCTTGTTCTGACAGCGGCGGCTGTCGGCCTGGGCGCCGCGACGATGGCGTTTGCGCTGCCGCCGCTTGAGAAGAAGGACCGCTATAAAGTCGGCTTCGCACAGATGGAAAGCAACAACCCCTGGCGCATCGCCGAGACGAAATCGTTCCAGGACACGGCTGCGGCCTGCAACTGGGACCTGATCGCAACGGATGCGGCAGGCTCTGCCGCCAAACAGGTTGCCGATGTCGACAGTATGATCGCCCAAGGCATTGACGTGCTGTTCCTGCCCCCGCGGGAGGAGAAGCCGTTGATCCCAGCGGTCAAAAAGGCCCGGGCGGCCGGTATTCCCACCTTCCTTGTCGACCGTTCGGTCGATCCGAACGCGGCCAAGGCGGGCGAGGACTTTGTCGCCTTCCTCGGCTCGGACTTCATCGACCAGGGCCGCCGGGTGGCAGAGTGGACGATCGAAAACTTTGCCGGCGACAAAGGGATCATTGTCCAACTTGAGGGCACCACAGGCTCCTCCCCCGCCAACGACCGCAAGAAAGGGTTCGACGACGCCATTGCAGCGGACCCCCGGTTTGAGATCGTGGCCAGCCAAACCGGCGACTTTGCCCGCGATCTTGGCCGGCAGGTGATGGAAACGCTGCTTCAGGCGCATCCGGATGTGAACATCGTCTATGCCCATAACGATGAAATGGCCATCGGCGCGATCCAGGCGCTAGAGCTTGCCGGCCGCAAACCGGGAGAGGATGTTCTGGTCGTCTCCATCGATGGGACGCGCGACGCGTTGCAAGCGATCATCGACGGCAAGATGGGCGTGACGGTCGAAAGCTCTCCGTTCTTCGGACCGCTCGCCTGCGAAGTGATGAACCGTTATGCGGACGGCGAAAAGATCGAGCCTTGGGTCCAAGTGCAAGATCGCATCTTTACGCAAGACAACGCAGCCGATCATATCGACGAGGCGTATTAAGCCGCCCGTCCGGCGGGGCGCCCCCACTGGGCGCCCCGTTTCACAGGGCGGGGCGCGCCCGGATGATTGGGGGGAAAGATGGCAGAGCTTCTGTCGATGCGCGGCATCGATAAATCGTTTGCCGGGATCAGCGCGCTCACCGGCGCGGCGCTTGAGATCGCGCCGGGCGAGGTTCACGCCCTGATCGGACAGAACGGCGCGGGAAAATCGACGCTGATCAAGATCCTGACCGGCGTCTATCGCAAATCCGGTGGCGAGATCCGGTTTCTCGGCACCGAAAGCCGCATCGCCAGCCCGCGCGAAGCGCAGGACGCCGGCATCGCCACGATCTACCAGGAACTGAACCTTGTCCCGCTGCGCTCGGTCACCGAGAATGTGATGATGGGCTATGAGCCGCGGCGACTGGGCGTGTTTATCGACTGGCGCGCAGCCCACGCCCGCACGACCGAAATCCTGCGCCGTTTCGGCGTTGAGATCGACGTGACCGCACCGCTTGGCACCTATTCGACGGCGATCCAGCAGCTTGTGGCGATTGCCCGGGCAGTGTCGCTTGACGCACGGCTTGTGATTATGGACGAGCCGACCTCATCGCTCGACGCCTCGGAGGTTGCGGTGCTTTTCGGTGTGGTCCGTGCGCTGCGCGATCAGGGGGTTTCGGTGCTTTACGTGTCGCATATCCTGGATGAGCTTTTTGAGATCGCCGACCGTGTGACGACGCGGGCCAACGCCTGGCTGACGCGACCAAGCTTGACTTGATCGCGGGCATGCTGGGCCGGGCGACTGACGAGATCAGGGCCGCGGGGCTGACGGAGTTCAGCGGCGGCGCGGCCAAGACCCGCGGCGACGCATTGCTCTCGGCGCGCGGGGTCAGCACCGGACCCCGGCTGACCGATTTTGAGATGACACTCCATGCGGGCGAGATCGTGGGCCTTGGCGGGCTGCTTGGCGCCGGGCGGACCGAGGCGGCGCGCGCGCTGTTCGGCGTCGACGCGCTGACCGCCGGCACGGTCGCGCCAGCGGCCGCGGCCCCGGCCGAGGCGAGCGGGCAGGGCGTCGGATTTTTGACCGAA
>CALCPC010000623.1 GCA_937900975.1 uncultured Paracoccaceae bacterium | reverse complement strand
GCCGGCGGCGGGGGAGACGCGCTCGAACATGCATGTCGGCGGGCGGGCGGAGCCTGTGGCGCTAAGCGACCGCGACCGCGAGATCTGCGCGCGGATCGGACCGCTTTTGCGCGAAAAGGGCCAGATTTTCGTCGGCATAGATGTGATCGGGACGTGGCTGACCGAAATCAACGTCACGTCGCCCACCGGTCTGCAGGAGCTAGAGCGGTTCGAGGGGGTCAATGTGACCGCCAAAATTTGGGAGGCCATCGAGACCCGCCGCAGCGCCTGATGGCCCGGCCCACAGGGGCAGCAAAGCCCGGAGCCGCCGCCGGGCGGTAAGGACCGGAGCCGCCGCCGGGCGGCAAGGACCGGAGCCGCCGACGGTCTGTAGGGACTGGTGCCGCCGCCGGGCCGCGATGACTGGTGCATCCGCCGAGCACCAAGGACCTGGGCCGCCGCCGGGCGGCAAGGACCGGGGCCGCCGCCGGACGGTAAGGACTGGAGCCGCCGACGGGCGGCAAAGACCGGGGCATCCGCCGGGCGACAAGGACTGGAGCTGCCGCCGGGCGACAAGGACTGGAGCCGCCGCCGGGCGATAAGGACCGGAGCCGCCGCCGGGCGGCAAGGACCGGGGCCGCCGCCGGGCGGCAAAGACCGGAGCCACCGCCGAACGGCTAGGACCGGTGCCTCCGCCGGGCCGCGAAGACCGCCGATGCCGCCGGGCGGCAAAAACTGGTTCCGCCGCCGGGCGGCAAATACTGGTACCGCCGCCGGGCGACAACGGTCGGAGCCGCCGCTGGGCGGCAACGATCGGAGCCGCTGCCGGGCGGCTAGGACTGGTGCCTCCGCTGGGCGTCAGAGGCCGGTGCCGCCGCGGCGCCTCTATGCGCTTAGCGTCCCTTGCCCCGGCCCGCGCAGACGGCGCAGCAAGGATCGGCGCGCAGCTGGATCCGGCGGCTCTCCGACCAAAGCGCATCGTAGAGCAGCATCTCGCCTTGCAGGCTTTGGCCCGCGCCGGTGATCCATTTGACGGCCTCGCCGGCCATCATCGCGCCAACCACGCCGGCAAGCGCGCCCAAAACGCCCGCCTCCGCGCAGCTTGGCGCCTGTCCGGGGGCCGGTGGCGTGGGAAAGACGCAGGCATAGCAAGGCCCTCCGCTTGCCGGATCGAAAAGGCTGATCTGTCCCTCCCATTGGGCGATGGCGCCCGACAGCAGCGGCGTGCCGGCGGCGACGGCAGTGCGGTTGACCAGCGCCCGGGTCTCGAAACTGTCGCTGCCGTCCAGGATCAAATCCGCCGGGGTCAGGAGCGTTGCGGCGTTCGACGGGGTAAGCCGCGCCGGAAGCGGGTGGAGTGTGATATGGGGATTAAGCCCGGCCAGAACGCGGGCGGCGGTCCCGGCCTTCGGCGCGCCAAGCGTGTCGGTGGCGTAGAGGATCTGGCGCTGGAGGTTGCTCAAGCTGACGACATCATCGTCGATCAGCGTGATCTGTCCAACGCCGGCCGCCGCCAGATAAATCAGCGCAGGGCTGCCAAGCCCGCCCGCGCCGACCACCGCGACATGCGCCGCGCGCAGGCGCTGTTGGCCCGGCCCGCCGATCTCTCGCAAAACGATGTGGCGGGCATAACGCTCTAACTCTTCGGGCGAGAAGCTCATGAAAGGGGTTTTGACAGCCAAATGCGCGCCTGGCCGCCCGGCGCGGCGACGCGGCCCCGCTCATCATAGCCCGCGGCGCGGACAAATCGTTCTGTCCGACCGCTCCACGTATCGATCACGGCCGCTGTCGCACCGCGGTCGGCGGCCAAGGCCTCCATTTCGGCCAAAAGCCGTGTGCCAAGCCCGCCGCCCCGCTGATCGGGTTCTACCCAAAGCCTGCGAAACTCCGCCAGCCCTTGGCTTAGGATCACTTCGCCGGACGCGGTGACCGTGCCATCGGCGTCGCGGTAAGCAACCGACAGGCTGGTTGGCGGGGCGATGCCCTTGGCTGCGGCCTCCGCGGCCAGTTCGGCCGTCACCTCTTGATCCAGCGCGCTATCCTCAACGATCTGGACAAAGCCGCGGGGATGCGCGGGTGCGGCGCCCGCGTCGCCGCCCGCGCGGCTGCGCAGACGGCGGATGGCGAAGGCATAGATTCCGATGGGAAGGGCTGCCAGGGACACAAGACCGAGCGCTTGCGCCCAGGCCAGAAGATCCGGGATCTCCGGCCGCGCACCCGGGTCGAGAAGGCCAATGACCAAGGCAAAGGCCGCCCCGCCGAACGACACCCCCTGGCGCAGGCGCACCGGCGCGCGCCACCACCGCAAAAGCAGCACCGCCACCGTCGTGACGAAAAGGATCCCGATCAAGGCCCTATCGCCCGGTAGAGCCGAAACCGCCCCGCCCGCGGGGTGTTTGCGGAAGGTCGTCGACCTCTTGCCACGCCACGCGCAGAACCGGCGCCAGCACCAATTGGCCAATACGCTGCCCATGCGCGACGACGAACGGTTCGGCGCCGGTGTTCAAAAGGATCACGCCGACCTCGCCGCGATAGTCGCTGTCGATTGTCCCGGGGGCGTTGACAAGACTGATCCCGTGGCGCAGCGCGAGGCCAGAGCGGGGGCGCACTTGCATCTCAAAACCATCGGGCACAGCCAAGGAAAAGCCCGTTGGCACCAGCGCACGCTCTCCCGGGCCAAGGGCGATGCCATCGCGGCGGTTGGCAGGTGCCAGGTTGGCGCGCACATCAAGACCCGCCGCGCCGACGGTTTCATAGCAGGGCAGCGGCACCTCGGGATCGCTGCCGTCGACGCGGGCGATGGCCACGGTCAGTCCATTGTGCAGATCGATGCCCCGCGTCATGGCTGCGCCCCGCCCAGCGCCTCGGCGATGAGATGCGCCAGTTTTCCGGCGGCGGCCTCCTTGGTCATGCGCGGCCAAGGCTCTGCGCCCTGGTCGGTGATCCGGGTGATCGCGTTCTCGCGCCCGCCCATGATGCCCGTTTCGGGCCGGACATCATTGGCAAGGATCCAATCGCAGCCCTTGCGGGCGCGTTTGGCGGTGGCTTTGGCCACGACGTCGTCGGTTTCGGCGGCAAAGCCGATGACCAGCGGCGGGCGTTGGGTCGGGTGGGTTGCAAGGGTTTTCAGAATGTCTGGGTTCTCTCCAAAGCGCAGCGTCGGCGGGGTGCCGGCGGGGGTCTTCTTGATTTTCCGGGTGGCGGCGTCGATCACGTGCCAGTCGGCCACGGCCGCGGCGCAGATTGCGGCCTCCGCCGGCAGCGCGGCGGCAACTGCAGCGGCCATCTCAGCGGCGGTCTCAACCTCCACGATCTCGGCCGCGTTCGGCCGCGCCTCGGTCGCGGGACCGGTGACGAACCCAACCTCAGCGCCCAGCACAGAAAAAACGCGGGCAATCGCCGTGCCATGGGCGCCGGAGGAGCGGTTGGCGATATAGCGCACCGGATCGATGGGCTCATGCGTCGGGCCGGAGGTGACCAGGATCCGACGACCGCGCAGCGGGCCGGCGCTGAGCGTCCTTTCAATCGCGGCGAGGATTGCGGGCGGCTCAGCCAAGCGCCCGGGCCCATACTCCCCACAGGCCATATCGCCGCTGTCGGGGCCAACGACCAGAATTCCGTCCCCCTCTAGCGTGCGGAGGTTGCGCTGGGTTGCCGGGTGATCCCACATCCGGACATTCATTGCAGGCGCGATCAGCACGCGCTTGTCGGTCGCCATCAGCACCGTGGTGGCCAGATCGTTGGCATGGCCGCCAGCCATGCGTGCCATAAGATCGGCCGTCGCCGGCGCCACGACAACCAGATCGGCCGCGCGGGACAATTGGATATGCCCCATCTCCGCCTCGTCCGTCAGATCGAAAAGATCGCGGTAAACGCGGCTGCCGGCCAGCGCCGAAACGCTCAACGGGGTGACGAACGCCCCGGCGGCCTCGGTCATCACCACATCGACGGCACAGCCCCGGCCGCGGAGCAGGCGGATAAGCTCCAGCGTGTTGTAGGCAGCGATCCCCCCGCCGATCACCAGCAATATGCGACGTCCTTGCATCCTGCCGCCCCTTTCATGGGATTGAGGGTTACGCCAAGCGGGGCGGGGCAGCAAGCGGGCGCGCTGTCCCGGAACGCCGCACGGCCGGCGTTTCCCGTTGGGGCACCGCCATCCGGGTGCAAAACCTGTGACCAGGAACCGAGGGGGCTTGGCGCGCTGACGGCAGGCGCAAAAAAAGCGTTCCGTGAAAACCCTGGATCTGAAAGCGCTGCCTGAAACCAAGGATTTCAATGCGGCATAGGGGGCTTGACGTCCCAGGTCTTTCACGAAACGCAGCCGCGCGACGGGGCAGGGCCGGTGCAAGGGTTCCACGCCTTGAGCGCGATGGGCTTGGCCTTGGGTTGCGGGTATGCGCCAGAGACCGGCAGAGGCGTGATCCGGCGGGTCTTTGGCCAGGCGTGGCGGCGGTGCGCTCCGCCCGGCTTCGCGGCGTTTGGCCCCACCCCGGGCCGGGGCTCCCTGTGGTCTGTTCAGCACCCTGCCTGAAGGCGTCGGAAATGCCGGTGGCCCCCACGGGCAAGCGCTAAAACGCGTTGAAACCGCCCCCAGTTGCCTCTATCTGCCCCTGTGCACCCACTGAAGTCAGCCAGTCCCGTACCATCCTGCGACGCCGCCCTTTGGGCAAGCATAAGGCGACGACGAGCGCCTGTTGGCAACGGTCTTGTCCAGACACCAGCGCGGCACCGGGCGCCGGCCTGGCGCCGGGCGGCGATAGGCGCCGGTCCTCCGCCGGGCGCCATCTAGGGCTCAACACACTTGGCGCCGGCCATTCACTCGGTGCTGGCAAGCGCTGGCCTGGCGCTTGGCACTGGATGGCGTTGGCCTGATTCTGGGCGCCAAGTGGCGCCAGTCCAGCGCTCGGGACCAGGTGGCGCCGGCAGCTCACTTAGTGTTGCTAGGCGCCAGCCTGGCAATGAGCATCGGTTGGCGATGTTTTGGCGCTGAGGCTTGCATGGCGCCGGTCTTGTGACGAACGCCGATCGATTCTGACGGGGCGCTTACCAGACACGAACGCCGGTTTAGCACTCGGCGCCGATGGACGTCGGACGGGCGGTGGGAGCTGAATGGCGACCGTCTCGTATTGAGCCCGAAAACAACCCATTTGCAACTCGGCACAGATCTGGGACTAGGCTCTACAGCCCGCCAGACTAACACGGAGCGTTGAAGCCCGCCGGATTGGCACCGGGTGCCGAGGGGCGCCGGAGTGGCACGGGGCACCGATTGGCGCCGGGTTGGTACGGGGCGCCG
>CALCPC010000622.1 GCA_937900975.1 uncultured Paracoccaceae bacterium | reverse complement strand
ATGGGCACGGGGCCTGCGGCATCTTCTTCCGGCATCTCAACCTCGGCGGCGTCGACATAAGTCGCCACCAAGATATCGACGGGACCGATCCCGGACTGCGTGGCCTCGCAGCGCAGCGTGATACTGCGGCCCTCCCGCGCGATGGTCAGCCGAACCGCCGCATCCTTAGCGCCGTGTTGCCCGACACTCGCAGCAACGCCAAGCCGGTCATGCCCGATCAAAGAGCTTTGGCCCTGGACCACAATCTCTGGCGTGAACTTACCGCGCAGCTTTTGGCGGATGCCGCTGCGGTCGGCGTGCCCGACATAGGCCTCCTGCCGTTTGGTGAAGGCTTTCTTGGCAAATGTGTCGGTCCAGCCAAGGTAATCCCAGTAATCGACATGATAGGCAAGCGCGATAACCCCCGGCTCACGCGCGATCTCGCCCAGAAAAGCCTCCGCCGGGGGACAGGCGTTGCGCCCTTGGGAGGTAAACAACTCCACCACCACGGGCTGCTCGGCCACAGCGTCAGACACGCCACCGGCAAGGGCAAGGAAAAGCGCGCAGGCCGCGCGGAAAACAGACGATCGAACCATGGTCAGCGTCATACGCGCTGGCCGCATAACCGACCAGTCAAGCCTTTGCGAGAAGTGTGACACTACCACCGTCGGCTTCGGGCGAACCAAGCCTCGGCCTCGGCGCCATAAACCCGTCGCAGCGCGTCCTCCTCGGCCAGAATAAACCGCCGGGTCAAGATCCACGGCAGCACCGCCGCCGGGATCAAGGCCGTGACCGCGCCGTCGCGCAACGCCGCCTGAAAAACCAAAAGCACCAGCGCAGTATAGATCGGGTTGCGGTTGATCCGAAACGGCCCCCCCGTCAGGAGCGTTTTTGGCGTATGGCGCGGCTCGACAGGGGTGCGGGCCCGCAAAAACTGCGCCACGGTCCAGCCGGCCAAGGCCAGCGCCGCCCAGAAAATCACCTCGACGATCAAGACCGGCGCCGAAAACCGCAGGACCGGGGCATAGGCGCCCAGAAAAACCGTGCATCCCCAAGCCATCACGGCCCAAACGGGCGGCAGATCCAGATACCGCATCGCGAACGGACGCCAGCCGGACCAAGACACCAGGAAGCCGCGGCCAGGTTGCGCAAGACATAGTGAAGCACGCCACCGTTCTCGACATAAGCGATCTCCACTTCCGTATCGATCCGACACGTCAAGCTGATCGTCCGCGTCGCGCCATCGGCATAGGTGATCGTCGCCGGCACCAGGCTTAACGGCACCAAATCCCCGGAAAGCCCCGTGATGTCGAAGACTTCCGCACCGGTCAGTCCAAGTGTCTTGCGCGTGTCGCCATCGGTGAATTCAAACGGAACCACGCCCATCCCCACCAGGTTGGAGCGGTGGATGCGCTCAAAACTCTCGGCAATCACGGCTTTGACACCCAAAAGCGCCGTGCCTTTGGCCGCCCAATCCCGCGATGACCCGGTGCCATACTCCTTACCCGCCACAATAACCAAAGGCACCGCGTCGGCTTTATAGGCCATCGCCGCATCGTAGATCGACATCTCGGTCCCGTCGGGGCCTTGGGTGTAGCCGCCCTCGACATCCTCCAACATCTCGTTGCGGATGCGGATATTGGCGAAGGTGCCCCGCATCATCACTTCGTGATTCCCGCGCCGCGCGCCGTAGGAGTTGAATTCCCGCGGGGCGACCTGCCGCTCGACCAAATAGCGCCCGGCGGGATGCGTCTCTCGAAATGCGCCCGCGGGCGAGATGTGATCGGTGGTCACACTGTCGGCAAGCATGGCCAGGATGCGGGCGCCCCTGACATCCTCGATCTGCCCCGCCTCCGGCCCAATCCCCTCAAAGTAAGGCGGGTTGCGGACATAGGTGGAGGTCGTGGGCCAGCTATAGGTCAGGCTTTCTGTGGTCTCGATCCCGCGCCACTTGCTGTCTCCGTTGAAAACATCGGCGTATTTCGCCTGGAAACTGGCGCGCGTCACCGTCTGTTCCACAAGCTCTGCAATCTCCTGCTGTGTGGGCCAGATGTCGCGCATGTAAACCGGATTGCCGCTGCGGTCGGTGCCGATGGGGTCGCGGGTCACATCGATGGCCATATCGCCCGCGATGGCATAAACCACGCACAGCGGCGGCGAGGCGAGGTAGTTCGCGCGCACATCCGGATTGACGCGACCCTCGAAATTGCGGTTGCCCGACAACACCGAGCAGGCGACCAGATCGCCCTCCTGGATCGCGGCGGAGATCGGTTCGGGCAGCGGGCCAGAATTGCCGATACATGTGGTGCAGCCATATCCCACCAGGTTGAACCCCAGCGCGTCGAGATCCTCTTGCAGGCCCGCGGCTGCAAGGTAATCGCTGACAACCTGGCTGCCGGGCGCGAGCGAGGTCTTCACCCAAGGCTTTTGCGACAAGCCCAGCGCCCGCGCTTTGCGTGCGACCACCCCCGCGCCGATCATCACATAAGGGTTCGAGGTGTTGGTGCAGGAGGTGATGGCCGCGATCACGACAGAGCCCGAGTGGATGGTGTAATCGGTGCCGGCGACCGCGACCTCCTTGTCGAGCGGTCGCTTGAACTCGCTGTCCATATGCCCCTTGAAGGTCGCGGCGGCAGCGTCAAGCAAAATGCGGTCTTGCGGCCGTTTCGGCCCCGAAATGGCCGGCCGCACCTCCCCCATGTCGAGCGCCAGCGTCGACGTGTAGATCGGATCGTAATCCGCGCCGCGCCACAACCCGTTGGCCTTGGCATAGGCCTCGACCAGCGCGATGCGCGCCTCGTCGCGGCCCGAGACCCGCAGGTAGCGCAAGGTTTCGCCGTCGACGGGGAAAAAGCCGCATGTCGCGCCGTATTCGGGCGCCATGTTGGCGATGGTCGCCCGGTCGGCCAGCGGCAGATGGTCAAGCCCCGGCCCATAGAACTCCACGAATTTGCCGACAACCTTGTGGGCGCGCAGCATCTCGGTGACGCGCAGCACAAGATCGGTCGCCGTCACCCCCTCGCGGAGCGCGCCGGAAAGCTTGAAGCCCACAACCTCTGGGATCAACATCGACACCGGCTGACCGAGCATGGCCGCTTCGGCCTCGATCCCGCCGACGCCCCAACCGAGGATGGCGAGGCCGTTGACCATGGTCGTGTGGCTGTCGGTGCCCACCAGCGTGTCGGGATAGGCCACAGTGGCGCCCGTCTGATCGGTGTCGGTCCAGACGGTTTGGCCAAGATATTCCAGATTGACCTGGTGGCAGATCCCGGTGCCCGGCGGCACGACGCGGAAATTGTCGAACGCGCCCTGCCCCCATTTTAGAAATTCATAGCGTTCCCCGTTCCGCTCATACTCCCGGTCGACGTTCAGCTGGAAGGCCCGGGGATTGCCGAACTCATCGACCATGACGGAATGATCTATGACCAGATCGACGGGGTTGAGCGGGTTGATCTTCTCAGGGTCGCCGCCCAGCGCCACCATCGCGTCGCGCATCGCGGCCAAGTCAACCACGGCCGGCACACCGGTGAAATCCTGCATCAGGACGCGCGCGGGGCGATAGGCGCTCTCGCGCGGGTTTTTGCCGCCGTTGTCGGCCCAGGTCGCGAAGGCACGGATGTCATCCTCCTGCACCGTCTCCCCATCCTCAAAGCGCAGCAGGTTTTCCAGCACCACCTTCAAGACCGCGGGCAAGCGCCCGAAATCCCCAAGACCGGCCGCCTCTGCCGCGTCGATCGAGAAATAGGCGACGTCCTGGTCGCCGACGCGCAGCGTCCGGCGGGTGTTGGCGCTGTCTTGACCGGTTTTGATCGGCATAAGGGGCTCTCCTCGCGCGTGGCTGCTTATCCGTCTGCCTTCGATATGCCCATTCCCGCCGCGCCTATCAAGCGCGGGCCTGGATTGGGAAAGCGTTTAAACTGTCGCCCGAAACGGTTTACACCGCAGCCATGGGTTTGGTCCTTCACAACCTCGTTTGCCGTCGCGGCGGCCGGCTGATCCTGTCGGATGTCAGTTTTGTCGTGCCGGCGGGCGGGGCGCTGGTGCTGCGGGGGCCGAACGGTGTCGGCAAGACGACGCTTCTGCGCAGTCTGGCGGGTCTGATCCCGATCGCGGGCGGCACCGCGCGTCTCTTCGACACATCCCTTGGCCCGGAGGCGGAGGGCGTGGCGCTGAGCGGCCATCTCGACGCCGTCAAGCCGGGGTTGACCGTCGCTGAAACGCTGGCTTTCTGGGCCCGCCTTTATGGAACCGATATGGCCCCGGCTTTGCAGGCCTTCGGTCTTGCCCCGCTTCGCGCGCGCGCCGCTGGGCGGCTTTCGGCGGGACAAAAGCGGCGGCTTGGCCTGGCGCGCCTTGCGTTAAGCGGCGCGCGGCTTTGGCTGATGGATGAGCCGACGGTCTCACTCGACACCGACGGCGTTGCGGAGGTGACGGCGCTTTTGGAACGGCATCTGGCAATGGGCGGGATCGCTGTGATCTCAACCCATCTTTCGCTGCCCCTGGCCGCCGAGACACTGACGTTGCGCGCGCCTGGGGTCGACACGCGCCCGGACCCTTTTCTAACCGGGTTTGACGCATGAACCCCGCGCTCGCCCTTCTGCGACGCGATGTTTTGCTTGCGCTGCGCTCGGGCGGCAGCACGGTCGAGGCGCTGATCTTTTTCCTGATCGTGATTGTGCTGGTGCCACTGGGCACGGGGCCCGATGCCGACATTCTGCGCGCGCTGGCGCCCGGGACGCTGTGGCTGGCGGCGCTGTTGGCCTGTCTCTTGTCGCTCGACCGGTTGTTTCAGGCCGATTTTGAGGATGGCAGCCTGGACGCGCTGGCCCTGTCGCCCCTGCCCTTAGAGGCTATTGTGGCATTAAAGGCGCTGGCGCATTGGATCACAACGGGTCTTCCGCTGACACTGATCGCGCCGCTTTTGGCGTTGATGCTGAACCTTGCACCGGACCGTTTGGTCTGGCTGCTTCTCGGTCTTCTCGCGGGGACGCCCGCGCTCAGCTTCATCGGGGCGATTGGCGCGGCGCTGACGCTGGGTCTGCGGCGGGGGGGGCTGTTGATCGGGATCCTGACGCTGCCGCTTTACATCCCGACGCTGATCTTCGGCGCCCGCACGATGGCGGATGCGCCGCTGCCCGCCCTGGCGCTGACGTTTGCGCTAACGCTCTTCGTGCTTGCGCTCAGCCCGTTTGCGACCGCCCGGATCCTTCGGATCCAAATGCGCTAGGCCGGTTTTCGGGCGCGATGGGCTGCGGGCCGGCGAATACTGAGCGACGCCCGCGCGGCCTTCAGC
>CALCPC010000621.1 GCA_937900975.1 uncultured Paracoccaceae bacterium | reverse complement strand
GTTTTTGTGACATGTGTCCTGATCCCCAAGCGGCCCGATCAACTGCGGCTCGAAAACTCGGTCTCGCCGCCCGAGGCCAAGATCTTGGCCTGCGCAACCCAATCGTCGCGCGTCACGCGGCCCTTGAACCCTTCTAGGTTTTCGTCGACCCAGGCCACCTCTGCGGCTGTCCAACTCGCCACCTGGTCGAAATGGTAGAACCCGAGGCTGTGCAGCAATGTCTCAAGCTTTTCGCCCACGCCTTTGATCTTCTTCAAATCATCGGCGCCCCCGTCGCGCGGTGCGTCCAGTGTGGTTGGTTTTGTCTGCTCCACCACGGCTTCGGCTGGCGCCGTCTCCACAGGCTCTGGTGCCGACATCGGCGCCGCGGCCGGCGCTGGTGCCGGTTCCGGTGCTGGCTCTGGTGCAGCGGGGGAGGCCGCGGCGATGGTGGTCGGTGCCGGCAGTTCCGAACACAGGCCCCAGCTCAGCACCCAGGCCAACAGCGCCGAGGCGATTGCACTGGTAAAGAGCGCGCCCGAGATGCCGAATTCCGCGATCCACATCAGCATTACAGTCATAACCAGTCCAAAAAGACCGGCGACGACCAGACAGGCGAATTCTCCGCCCCAGCCGGCCTCTTGGGTGTGTTGCGTCGTCATTCAGATGTCTCCCCATCCTTTATCGTGGCAGACTGTAAGTTGTCCCGAGCATCAGCTTTCGGCCAGAATCTTACGCGCCTGTTCCACCCAATTATCACGAGTGACGCGTCCCTTGAACCCTTCGAGATGGTCGTCGATCCAGGCGACTTCGCCAGGTGTCAATGCGGCGATCTGGTCGAAGTGGAAAAGCCCCAGACTGTGCAGCAGCTCTTCTAGCTTGGGTCCGACGCCGTCGATCCGCTTTAGATCATCCGCCCCGCCGGCGCGCGGGCCTGTCAGCGCGGCGGGCCGAACCGCCTCTGCCGCGTCGCTTGCTGCGGGCGGGCTGTTATCGGGCCGCTGACGCCCATGCGCCTCACCGGTAATCCGCGCGACCGTGTCGCCAAGCGTCTCGGCCAAGGAGACCGATGCATTGGCGCCGTGCTCGGCGCTGCCCTCCAGCGACGTGGCCGCGCCCAACGGCTCGGACGCGGACCGACCGCGCCGGCTGCCCGGCGGCGGCACCGTTCCCGCCGAGAGCGCATCCAGAAGATCCCCGAAAGACCCCGCGTCGAGGTCTTCGTAGTAATCCTTGCCAATCTGCGCCATCGGTGCGTTGGAACAGGCGCCGAGGCACTCCACCTCCTCCCAACTCAAACGCCCGTCATCGGATAGGTCGTGGGGGTTGGGGGCGATCTTTTCTTTGCAGACGGCGATCAGATCCTCCGCCCCGCAGATCATGCAAGACGTCGTGCCGCAGACCTGGATATGCGCCAGCGAGCCGACAGGCTTGAGCTGGAACATGAAATAGAAGGAGGCGACCTCCAGCACGCGGATCGATGCCATGCCCAGCATTTCGGCCACAGCCTCAATCGCGGGTTTCGAAATCCAGCCCTCCTGCTCCTGCGCCCGCCACAGGAGGGGGATCACAGCCGACGCTTCCCGGCCCTCGGGGTATTTTCCGATCTGAGCCTTGGCCCAGGCCAAGTTTGCGGGCGTGAAAGAAAAGCTTTCGGGCTGCTCGGGATGAAGGCGGCGTAGCATTCTTAGATCTCCAATGGCACGGACGTCCGCGGGACGGCGGCATAGGGGGCCTTTGGGCAGGCCAGGTTGACCGACGGAGCCCCTAAAAACGGAATTGCGCGCCCTGATCGGCCAAGGCAGCCCGTCCTTCCGGCGCCACGACCAGTCCCACGACCCGTCCCTGGGCACGTATAACTCACCGCAACGCGCGCCTCAGGTCTGAACGGGGGCGTTTCGCGCCGCAGGCACCGGGCTCGGTGTTTGCCACGCTGTCTCATTTTCCGTGCACAGTGCGGTAATAGGCCGACCAGGCGACGCCGAACAGACCGAGAAGCGCGCCAACCGCGCTTTGCCAGTCTTCGAGTGTCAGGTTCCAGCGACGGATCTGGTCGGAACAGCCGGCTAGCGTTTTCTCACCCTCATCGTTCAACCCAACGCAGGTCGCACTGCCACCGATAACGACCGCCATAAACATCATGGCCAGGATGATGAAGCTTCCCCACGCCCATACAACCCAAACCGACAGCGTGTTCGGACCCGTATGCTGCCCCCGATCCGGGTTGATCGCCGCGCCAACGATGCCAAGAAAAGCCGGGATCACCAAGACAAGCCAGGCGTTGGACAGAACCGCCTCAATCATTGCGCCGCGCAGCCCACCACGGTTTGTGCGCCCCGCTCACCGGTCCACCTCCCCAAAAACGATGTCCAAAGACCCCAAAATCGCCGAAACATCCGCAAGCTGATGGCCGCGGCAGAGGTGGTCCATTGCCGCAAGGTGGGGAAAGCCCGGCGCGCGCAGCTTTGCCTTGTAGGGCTTGTTGGTGCCGTCGGCCACGAGATAGACGCCAAACTCCCCCTTCGGCGCCTCAACGGCCGCGTAGATCTCACCTTCGGGGACATGGAACCCTTCGGTGTAAAGCTTGAAGTGATGGATCAGCGCTTCCATCGAGGTT
>CALCPC010000620.1 GCA_937900975.1 uncultured Paracoccaceae bacterium | reverse complement strand
CACATGGCCCAGTCATAGGCCACATTGTCTGGAGCCGCCACGAGCAGTGCATCGCCGCCAGCGGTCATGTCGATTTTAGCAGGCAGTTCATCATAATCGAACACGAACAGCTCGGCCGCATCCCGGGCCTGCGTCAGCGTCTCCGCCACGATCAGCGCCACCGGCTCGCCCACGAACCGCACGCGACCGCGCGCGAGCATCGGCCGTTCCGGTGCTGCGCCACTTGAGCCGTCCCGGTTCTTGACCAGCGCTGCGCGCATACCGACGTTGAGGCCACCCGCTTCGAGATCTTCGATCGTATAGACGGCCCGCACACCCTCGGCGGCGCGCGCCTCGGACACATCCAGCGTCGTGATCACGCCATGTGCCACCGGCGAACGGAACACAAAGGCCTGGTAGGCATTCGCAGGCGCGATGTCGTCCACATAGCGCCCCTCCCCGGTCAGGAACCGGATGTCTTCGCGGCGGGTCACGGGCTGGCTCTTGCCGAATTTTTCCATGGGAGGCTCCTCAAATACAGGGGACGCGTTTGTTACGCGCGAACCTAGCGGGTGCGGCCCCGGTGTCCAGAGCCGAAGGCGGCGCGCGGGCGACCAAAAACGCCTTATTGCCCCGCCCCCGCCCCTTCGCTATCTGACGGCGCAACACTACAAGAGGGATCAGGCCGATGGCGCTGGGAAAATTCAACGCAAAAGAGGCCGAGGCGCGCATTTACGCGGACTGGGAACAGGCCGGGTGTTTCGAGGCCGGCGCGAACGCGTCGCGCGACGACAGCTATTGCGTGATGATCCCCCCGCCCAACGTGACCGGCGTGCTGCATATGGGCCACGCGTTCAACAACACGCTGCAGGATATTCTGGTGCGCTGGCACCGGATGCGCGGCTTTGACACGCTCTGGCAGCCCGGCACGGACCACGCCGGCATCGCCACCCAGATGGTCGTCGAACGGCGTCTGGCCGAGACCCAGCAGCCGACCCGCACCGAACTGGGGCGCGAAGCATTCACCCAGAAAATCTGGGAATGGAAAGCCGAGTCCGGCGGCACGATCAAAGACCAACTCAAACGCCTCGGCGCCTCCTGCGACTGGTCCCGCGAAGCCTTCACCATGTACGGCGCGCCGGGTGCGCCTGCGGGCACCGAAGGCAACATTCCCGCCGCGGTCATCAAGGTCTTTGTCGAGATGTACAATCAGGGCCTGATCTACCGCGGCAAGCGGCTGGTCAACTGGGACCCGCATTTCGAGACGGCCATCTCCGATCTGGAGGTCGAGAATATCGAAGTGCCGGGCCACATGTGGCACTTCAAATACCCGCTCGCGGGTGGCGAGACGTACACCTATGTCGAAAAGTACGCAGACGGGAATGGCGTGCTGGAGGAGGTGCGGGACTATATCTCCATCGCAACAACCAGCCCCGAAACCATGCTGGGCGACGGGGCCGTCGCTGTTCATCCGTCCGATGAGCGTTATGCACCAATCGTCGGAAATCTCTGCGAAATCCCCGTGGGACCACAAGAGCATCGCCGCCTGATCCCGATCATCACCGACGAATACCCCGACCCAGACTTCGGCTCGGGCGCGGTCAAGATCACCGGCGCACACGATATCAACGACTACCTCGTCGCCAAACGCGGCAACATCCCGATGTACAACCTGATGGACACCAAAGGTGCCCTTCGCGCCGACGGCAAACCCTACGCCGAAGAGGCCGCCGTGGCCCAGGCCATTGCCAATGGCGAGCAGGAGTTTGACGAGGCGATGATCGCCGCCATGAACCTGGTCACCGACGCCTCTCGCGGCCTCGACCGGTTCGAGGCCCGCGCGCGGGTGGTCGAAGATATCACCGCCGAAGGCAACGCGGTCATGATCCCCAACCCCGACTACGACGCGGAGGCTGACCGTAGGGTGGGCAATCTGCCCACCATCCCGATGGTCGAAAACAAACCCATCATGCAACCCTTCGGCGACCGCTCCAAAGTCGTCATCGAACCCCTGCTCACCGACCAATGGTTCGTGGACACCGACAAGATCGTCGGCCCCGCACTGGACGCGGTACGCAATGGCGACGTGCAGATCCTGCCCGAGCAGGACAAGAAGGTCTATTTCCACTGGCTGGAAAATATCGAGCCCTGGTGCATCTCGCGCCAGCTGTGGTGGGGACACCAGATCCCGGTTTGGTATGGCCGTGCTCTGAGCGTCCATGAAAGCCAATCCCAAAGTGTCAAAGACTATGTTCAAGAGAGAACAAAAGAGTTTCAACATAGTGGCAGCTATGTAATTTTCTGTGCTCCCACGTTTGAGCAAGCTGCGGAACAAGCGCAAACTTACTACTCAAGCTACGATGGACCGTTAGAAGCAGAAACAACAGACGGCTATCATAGCACGCATAAGTTCAAAGAGTATTCTACCGAGCCAGGCCCTGGCGAAGTCGAAAACGGTGTTATGCCGTTGTGGCGCGACCCCGACGTCCTCGACACCTGGTTCTCCTCCGGCCTCTGGCCCATCGGCA
>CALCPC010000619.1 GCA_937900975.1 uncultured Paracoccaceae bacterium | reverse complement strand
CTCGGCCAACCGCTGAGAATGACGATGGGGGGGGTGGTGCGCGCGCCTTTTCGGGCAAGCTCCCGCGCGAAATCGACGCCATTGCCGTCGGGCAGGCTGTTGTCCAAGATCAGCCCGCGAAACCGCGTTTCGGCAAGTTGGCGGCGTGTTTCGTCCAGCGTTCCGGTGAAGGTGATCGCGATCTGCCGGTCGACAGAGCGGAGTCTGCGCCAAATCATCTGGCGGTCCATCCGGTCGTCTTCGGCGACCAGCACACGGATCAGGGGTAGCCCGTCTTGAAGGGCGGGTTTTGGACGTGCGGACATTGGAACGGTCTGTCTTTCGGAACTGCGGCGGCGGGACCGTGGCCCCGCGCCTGTTTGCCCGAAAAAGCGTTAATGCCCGCTTTCGCGCAGGTCGTGTTAGTCCCGAAGGGAAAGCGAGCCGGCGGATTGACGCCCGTCGCGGCCTGATTCGAGCTCATAGCTGACGGCCTGATTGTCGGCGAGCCCGGTCAGGCCCGCACGTTCAACCGCCGAGATATGGACGAACACGTCCTTGCCGCCACCATCGGGCTGAATAAAGCCGAAGCCCTTGGTAGCATTGAACCATTTCACGGTGCCAGTGGCCATCGCGATGTCTCCTGTGTGTGTGCCGCCCGCAGTATGCGACGGCCCGGCATCTGTCTGTGCGATCGAGGCAGACGCCGTGAGGCAGACAGTCGACGTAGCATAGCGAGAGCACGGATGCCCTACAGCAGAACGGCCCCGGGCACTAGTCCAAATCTACCGAGAGCTTTGCCAACCGCAGCATGCTATGCCGTTGCGTGCAGACAACGGTCCCGCCCCCCCTGCGCCGCGGTGGTTCAAAAACCGG
Source organism: uncultured Paracoccaceae bacterium (assembly GCA_937900975.1). Taxonomy (GTDB): domain Bacteria; phylum Pseudomonadota; class Alphaproteobacteria; order Rhodobacterales; family Rhodobacteraceae; genus Algicella. The sequence continues at coordinate 2,258 of CALCPC010000619.1, read as the reverse complement.
CGCTGCAGGGTCGCTGACGTGCCGATCTTAGATGCTGTCCAGTGTCGCTTGTTTCCGTTCAACCGGACACCGATCCAAACAATCACCGGCGCGCGCAGATGTGTGAACACCAGTGTTCGAATTGTGAGATTTGCGCGGTATTTGAGCCAGGGATGAAATAAACTGTAAATATCCTCCTGAATACTTTAGCCGATGTGTTTTGCACGGAGGCGCGATCCCAGTCTATTCAAATACAAAAAGGAGGGTCGAATGTCGCGCAAACAATTTGAAGACTGGGGGAGAGATACGGCTGCAAAGAAAGTCGCTGAATGGTATAAATCTCAGCAAGTTCAGAACGGTCGGACTCGCGTCCGAAAAATAAACGCCGAAATTTTGCGCAATAAAAATTTGCAGAGCGGGCGATTGGACGTCCTCAAGTTTCCAAAGCCCCGACGCCCGAAGATCAAAGTGAACCTGAAAAGAGCGGACGTGTCACTTGGCCCGAGCGCACAGCAGAAAAATCGAAGCGCCCGCCAACAAAGCGCGCCCAAAAAGCCCCGGGTTCTGAAAAAGTCCGTTGGACCGGCTTCGGACCCGCCCAAAAGCAACGGCCATTGGCCGAAAAAATTCAAGGATGCTAGGATCAAAACTGTGGCGAAGGAGCGGGAGGATCAGGTGCAGTCGCTGCGCTTGTTGGCGAAGAACGGTGCGATCTCGAACCAGCAACGAAGCTCTTGCGAGTTACTGGCCTCGCAGAAGTTCCATGTCGACTTACACGCCGACAAAGTCAATCCAGCACTCATCGCTCAGATCAACCGCGATCACGACCGAACGCAGGACTTTCTCCATGCCAGCGCTTTTGAACAATACATGTGGGATGAAGAGGCCGCGGATGACGCGGCGACGCCTGAAGTCCCCGAAACCCAGTCTGACGCGGGCTAAAGCGTATCGGGAAAACCCCAAAGGCCAGAACGCGGCCTGAGATCACTGTATTCAATGCGTTCTGCGATGCGTGAAGTCTCGGGGATTTCATCAAACGCTCCAGGGGCCAGGACGCCCGCTTTGCGGCGGGCGCCCCCCATCTGGGGCGGTTCAGCGCGCGAATTTCTTGTACTTGATCCGCTTTGGCTCAACCGCGTCAGGCCCAAGGCGGCGGATCTTGTCGGCCTCGTAATCCTCAAAATTGCCTTCGAACCACTCCACTTGCGCCTCGCCCTCGAAGGCGAGGATGTGGGTGCAAAGGCGGTCGAGGAAAAAGCGGTCGTGGCTGATGATCACGGCGCAGCCCGCAAATTCGGCGAGCGCATCCTCTAACGCGCGCAGCGTCTCGACGTCGAGATCGTTGGTCGGCTCGTCGAGCAGCAGACCGTTGCCGCCGGCCCGCAAAAGCTTAGCCATATGGACGCGGTTCCGCTCCCCGCCCGACAGGAGGCCGATCTTCTTTTGCTGGTCGCCACCCTTGAAATTGAAGGCCCCGACATAAGCGCGAGAGTTCATTTCGGCATCGCCAAGCTTGATGATGTCAAGCCCGTCGGAAATCTCCTCCCACACCGTTTTGTCGCCGTCGAGCGCGTCGCGCGATTGATCGACATAAGACATCTGGACCGTATCGCCGAAATCGATGCTGCCGCCATCGGGTGTCTCTTCGCCCGTCAGCATCCGAAAAAGCGTCGATTTCCCAGCCCCGTTGGGCCCGATCACGCCAACGATCCCGCCGGGCGGCAGGCTAAAGGACAGACCGTCGATCAAAAGCCGGTCGCCGAACCCTTTTAGCCGCCCCACAACCACGATCGCCATGCCGCCGGCGACCCGACGTCGGACGACGGCCTGCCGGCGATCGACGAGGTCACCGCTCGAGGGCGGCGCCGACACCGGCGGCTGCGCCTCACGAAATGCTCCGATGAGCTCGTCCTCGAGCGGGTCTCGATCGGTCATGACATCTCCTCTCGCAGTCGGCCGAGTGCCCGGTGCAGTCGCGACTTCACGGTCCCGATCGCCAGTCCGAGTTCGGTGGCGATCTCGGAGTCGCTCATCTGCTGCTCGTATCTGAGGGCGACCAAGACGCGTTGCGACGGCGGCAGGGCCCGAACCGCATCGCGGAGATGGTCGAAGCCGAGGTCGACCGGCTCGGAACGAAGCGTCAGCCGGCGAGCGAGCGCCCGACGACGGAGCACCTGGCGGGCCCCGTTCACCACCGAGATCCTCAGGTAGCCCCCCGGGTTCTCGATCGTGGCCCATCGTCGGAACAGCGACACGAACGCGTCCTGAACGACCTGCTC
>CALCPC010000618.1 GCA_937900975.1 uncultured Paracoccaceae bacterium | reverse complement strand
GCATACGAGATCGTTTCACGTGACTGGAGTTCAGACGTGTGCTCTCCGATCTCAGGCCGACATGGATTTGACCCGCTTGCACAGCAATGGTGGCGGGCACGGCCCCCTCGGCGCGCACGGCTGCGGCGACGGCTTGGGCAGTGTTCAGGTTTTCGGGCCAGGGCATGCCATGGGTGATGATGGTCGATTCGAGAGCCACTACGGGCTGGCCCGCTTGGCGCGCTGCCGTGACCTCCGGCAAGAGTGTTAAAGGCAAGCTCATGTCGGTGCCCCAATTTCGGTCGCGCCGCCCGCAACATGACGGGCGGCCGCAGCCACGGCGCGGGACAGCGCCACAGCGGGCGTGGCGCCGGCGGCCTCGGCCCCAAGGTGGTGGGCAAGAAAGACATCGCCCGCCCCGGTTGTGCTGACCGACAGAGTTTTGGGCGGCGTGGCCAGCCACAATCCCCGGGCACTGTTGTCGGCGGCGGCGTGCGGACCATCGGTCACAATCGCCCGCGCTGCGCCGGCGGCGACCAGGGCCTTTGCTGCGGCCTCGGCGCTTTGAAAACGGGTCTCTGCAATCAGTTCCGCCTCGCGGCGATTGACATAGACCATCGCCCGTCCGCCGGGCAGCACAGCGCGCAACCGCAGCGCTTTGCCGGGGCTTGCGGGCACGCAGGCAAGCGTCGCGGCCCGAAGACCGGGCAGATCCATCAAGGCGCGCAACACCTGCTCTGGCAAATTGCCATCGATCACGGCGATTGAGCCTGGCTGAACCGGTAGACGCCCGTCGCGGAGCGGCGCCAAAAGCGCCTCCCCCTCCCGCTCAAGCGCCGCGCAGTCGGCGACGGCGACGAACACATCGCCCGAGGCCCGCTCCACCGCCACATAGGCGTCGGTCGGCGCCGCGCCCCGCAAAAGATAGCCAACATCGATCCCGGCGGCGGCAATCGCGGCAACCAGCGCCTCCCCCTCGGCGTCGCGTCCGATATAGGACAAAAGGCTGGGCCGCGCGCCCCCCGCGACCAGCGCCAAAGCGACGTTTAACGCCACGCCCCCCATCCGCCGCCGGATCCGGCCCGGCACATCGTAGCCGGGCTTCAGCGGACGCTCGGTTTGCGCGATCACATCCCAAAGCGCTGCGCCAATGCAAAGGATCTGGGTTGAAGGCAAGGTGGACACGCTCCCATCGGTTTCGCCCTCCGAGGTCTGCCCTCGGGCGCTAAGCTTGGCAAGGGGCCGCTGGCCCTTGCGTTTCCGCGACGGCTTGTCTAGACGGGCGCGATAAATCCACAGGCGGGGCCGGGCCATCGGGGGAGACATCCCCGACGGTCCACCGGTTGGGGCAGAGCCCTGATCCCCGTTGCGGCTAAACCGGAAAAGGAATTCAGATGGCTCTTCCCGAGTTCTCGTTGCGTCAGCTTTTGGAAGCGGGCGAGCATTTTGGCCACCAGACACATCGCTGGAACCCCCGCATGGCCCCCTAAATCTATGGGGACCGCAACGGCATTCACATCAACGATCTGACGC
>CALCPC010000617.1 GCA_937900975.1 uncultured Paracoccaceae bacterium | reverse complement strand
ACCAGCGAGATGTCGGCTTTGCGCAGCAGCGTGCTGCCCTTGCGTCCGGCGACCCCGATGATCGGAATGGCGCGCCCCTGCGCGAACGCGATCAGATCGGCAAGCTCCGGCGTCTCGCCAGAATTCGACAAAAGCAGCACCAGATCGTCGGGCGCGATCATGCCAAGATCGCCGTGGCTTGCCTCCCCAGGATGCACAAAGGTCGACGGCGTCCCGGTAGAGGCCAGCGTCGCCGCGATTTTCCGCGCGATATGGCCCGACTTGCCCATCCCGCTGACGATCACCCGACCTTTGAGCGCCATGATCGTGTTCACCGCAGCGGTAAAGGACGCATCGAGACTTTCCGTCAGTTTGAATAGCGCGTCCGCCTCGGTCTTCAGGACGCGCGTCCCGGTCTGCAATATCGGATCGATGGTTTCGGCAGTTTTGGATGTTAAAGAAGCCAATGTGTGTCCTTAATGGGAGAAGATGTCGACGTCGGCCCAGCCCTTAAGGTCCAGCACCGCGCGCTGCGGCAGAAAGTCAAAGCAGTTTTGCGCCAGCTCCCGGCGCCCCTCCCGCTCAAGCATGGTGTCGAGAACGGCTTTAAGGGCATGAAGGTGCAGCACATCGGAGGCCGCATAGGCACATTGCGCCTCGGTCAGCGTGGCGGCCCCCCAGTCTGAGCTTTGCTGCTGTTTAGAGATGTCGACGCCCAAAAGCTCCTGCAGCAGGTGCTTTAATCCGTGCCGGTCGGTGTATGTCCGCACCAGTTTTGACGCGATCTTGGTGCAATAAACCGGCGTCGTCAGAACGCCAAACCGGTGCATCAAGACAGCAATATCAAAGCGGCCATAGTGGAAAAGCTTGGCTTGCGCAGGGTTGGCAAGCATCGCCGACAGCACGGGCGCCTCGGTCTGATCCCGCGCGATTTGCACAAGATGCGCATCGCCGTCGCCCGATGACAGCTGCACCACGCACAGCCTGTCCCGGGCGGGGATTAGGCCCATCGCCTCGCAGTCGATGGCCACAACGGGCCCAAGCTCCAAGTCAGGGGGGAGATCGCCTTGGTAGAGGTGGTTGGTCACACGGGCCTCTTGGTTGACGTCACGCATGGGCGCTGACTTAGCGAAGCGGCCGCCGCACCTCAAGCGCTAAGCGGGGGCGCGGCGGCGAACCGCCCGCGCGGCAGAGACCCGGCAGCGGGCGGGTCGCCAGCCGGGCCGATGCACAGAAGGCCAGCGGGGCAGGGTGGCGCGCCGCGTGGCTTTGGCCCTGTCAGGCCGCCTTTTGGCGGTTTTGCTGCAGCCGCGCCTCGACCGTCGCGGCAATCTGATCGAAGCTTGGGCGCGCCAGGCCAAGACTGTCCGCGATCAGTTTGACCAAAAGATCGACCCGCTCTATCGCCACGGCGCCCCCATCGATGGCGCGCGCGACGGAGGAGGGTTTAAGAAGGTTCTCGGCCGCTGCCGCATATTTCGCAAACGGCACGCCGTCGCCTGGATCGGCGCCCAGCGTTTCGACAATCGCGGTGACGGCCTTGTAGATCTGCTCGGACTGCGCGGCGTCGCTGTGAACGGCGGCTTTGATCGGGCGGACGCCGCTCTCTTCCACACAGCGGTAATTGCCGGTCAGCAGCATGCTCCATTTCGCGAACGGCACAAAAAGTGAGTCGTACACCCGCAGTTTCACCGGCACGTCCTGACCGTCGAGCGTCACGGCCGCGATGTCCGTCTCTAACTGGCGCAGCATCTCGTTGTGTTTTGGGTCGGCAAAGGCCGCGGCCTTAAAGTTGGTCGGCAGACCGACAAATAGGACGTTTGCCTTTTCATCGGGCAGGCGGAAGGCCTGGGGATCGGGGCTGCACAGCGTCACGAGGCCAGGCTCGAACGGCGCCCAGATTTCGGGTGCGGTGAAGGCCGGCGTCAACGCGTCGGCGTCAAGCCCCGGGATCCGGCGCAGATAGGGCAGCGGCGGCATGTTCATGATCGAAAGGCAGGGCAGCCCCGCCGCCGCGATCCGCGCCATCAAGCCCGGGATCTCGGCGCTGGCATATTGCGGCTCAGCCATCGCCAGCGCCACCATGTCATACCCGTCCAAATCGACATCGCCGGGCGCAGTCGCCGTCAACGTGCCGGGCAAATCCGGCGACAGGATCGCGCGATGCTCGGCCTCGCCGCGCAGTTTGATCCGAACATCGGTCCCCTCGGCGTTCAAAAGTGCGGCGGTCGACGCGCGGCAGACCAGCGTCACGTCATGGCCCGCCATCAAAAGCTTGGTGCCAAGAAGCGACCCGTAAGAGGCGCCGAGGACAAGGATCTTATAGGCCATGCGTGTCTCCAGACTGTCGTGGCGTGGGTGGCGTCTGCCCCATCCACGGGGGGCGGTGAAAGGATCGGTCGATCACGCCAGCGCCGCCCGCCGCCGGCGCCGCAGCATGTTAAAGAGCGGCACCAAAAGCAGGATGATCGCGGTGACGGTGATCGGTCCGGCGATGGGCCGGGTGAAAAATATGGTCGGCTCGCCCGATGATAGCAGCAGCGACTGGCGCATCGTCGGCTCTGCGATCGGCCCAAGAACGATGGCCAGCACCGCCGGGGCAAGCGGATAGTCGAATTTCCGCAGAAAAAACGCGGCCAGTCCGAACCAGACGATCAGCCAGACATCGTGCATGTCCTTGGTCGCAGCGTACCCGCCGACGATAGAGAGGACAAAGATGACAGGGGCCAGGATCGTGAAGGGCATCCGAAGCATCCAGATAAACAGCGGTATGAAGGCCAGATTGATCGCGCGGGCCGCGATGT
>CALCPC010000616.1 GCA_937900975.1 uncultured Paracoccaceae bacterium | reverse complement strand
TCTCCCTTCCTAATCCCACTCCCCCCTGCGCCCCTGCCCCATGCCTCCTTGCTTGCCCCCGCCCCTCCTCGGCCCGCGGGTGGGGGGGGGGGGCGGCCCTTCGAGGGCAGGGATCCACGATCAGCGGGCGAGCGGCCCGGCCCGCTCCACCAAGCGCGCCAAAAAAGATGCCCCCGTCGGCGCAATCTCGTCATTGAAATCGTAATCCGACGTGTGCAGCCCCGCGCTCGCCCCGTTTCCAATAAAAACATACGCCCCCGGCACAGCTTCCAGCATGTAGGAAAAATCCTCGGCCGCCAGGCTCGGACGGGCGTTGCGCTGCAGGCCCGCTGCCCCGCAGATCTCTTCGGCCACAGTGCCGGCAAAGGCGGTGGCGGCCGCATCGTTGACCGTCGGCGGGTAGCCATAGTGATAAGCCACCCGCGCCTCTGCACCACACCCCGCCGCCAGCGTCTCGGCCATGGTCTGCAACCGCTCGGCAAGGGCGGTGCGCTCTTCAGGGTCCAACGTGCGCACGGTGCCGGCCAGATGCGCCGTCTCCGGGATCACATTGTATGTGTTCCCGGCCGTGCAGCGCGTGATCGTCAGAACCGCCCGCGCCAAAGGATCCAGGGAACGCGACACGATGGTCTGCAGCGCCACCCCGATCTGCATCGCGACCATAACCGGGTCGACCGTCAGATGCGGCGTCGCCGCGTGCCCGCCACGCCCCCGGATCTCAATATCGAACTGGTCGCCGGAGGCCATCGCGGCGCCCTCGACAATATTGATCTGCCCCGGCGCCACCCCGGGCCAATTGTGCAGCGCATAGATCTGGTCGATACCATACCGCTGCATCACCCCCGCCTCGACCATCACGCGGCCGCCGCCGCCGCCTTCCTCGGCCGGCTGAAACACCAGCGTTGCGCGGCCTTGAAAGGCCCGCGTCTCGGCCAAATACCGCGCCGCGCCCAAAAGCATTGCGGTGTGCCCGTCATGGCCGCAGGCATGCATGACGCCCGGCCGGTGCGAGGCATAAGGCACCCCGCCCGTTTCCTGGATCGGCAGCGCGTCCATATCGGCGCGCAGCCCAACCGTCGGCCCCGGCCCCTGCCCTTCGATCACTGCGACGACGCCGTTTTCGGCGACACCCGTCTCAATCCGGTCGACGCCAAACGCCTTAAGCTGCTCAACGACAAAGCCCGCCGTGTCGATCGTGTCGAACATCAGCTCCGGCTCTGCGTGCAAGTGCCGCCGCCACGCGGTCATGTCCGCGCCAAATTCGGCAATTCGGTTGAGTATCGCCATCCGGCCACCTCCGAAAACTGAGTCTCAAGCTTAGCCTGCGCGCCGCATCTTGCCATTGCATCTGGGGCGCCTGTCTTTAGGTTTCTGGCCATGGTGGACGCGCTACAACAAGATGGTGGGGCCGAGGGCGGCGGTTTGCCGCGGCTTCTGCAGGTGATGCGGCGGCTGCGCGACCCCGAGACCGGGTGCCCGTGGGACCGCGTTCTGACCTTCGACAGCATCGCACCCTACTCGATCGAAG
>CALCPC010000615.1 GCA_937900975.1 uncultured Paracoccaceae bacterium | reverse complement strand
GATCGACGTGCCTGGGGCGGACAGCCTCTATTTCACGATGCTCAACCACAACAAACGGTCGATTGAGCTGAATTCCAAGAACGAAACCGGCAAGGAGGTTCTGACCCGTCTTATCGAAACCTGCGACGTCCTGGTCGAGAACTTCGCGCCGGGCGCGCTCGACCGGATGGGCTTTTCGTGGGAGCGGATCCAAGAGATCAATCCGCGCATGATCATGGCCTCGGTCAAGGGGTTCGGGCCTGGCAAGTACGAGGATTGCAAAGTGTATGAGAACGTCGCGCAATGCGCGGGCGGGGCGGCCTCGACCACGGGCTTTCTGGACGGGCCGCCGGTTGTGACCGGCGCGCAGATCGGCGATTCGGGCACGGGCCTGCATCTCGCGCTTGGCATTGTCACCGCGCTTTACCAGCGAGAGCGGTCGGGGCGCGGACAGAAAGTCCTCGCGCCGATGCAGGACGGCGTTCTCAACCTGTGCCGGGTAAAGCTGCGCGATCAACAGCGGCTGAAGGCCGGCCCGTTGAAGGAGTACAGCCAGTTCGGCGAGGGCGTCCCCTTTGGCACCGCGACGCCCCGGGCGGGAAACGATTCCGGCGGCGGCCAGCCAGGGCGGATTTTGAAATGCAAAGGGTGGGAAACGGATCCCAACGCCTACACTTATTTCATCACCCAAGCCGCGGTCTGGGGCGCGATCTGCGATGTGATCGGAGAGCCCGACTGGAAAACCGAACCCGGCTACGCGACCCCGCCTGAGCGTCTGGACAAGCTTGGCGCGATCTTTGAGCGGAGCGAGGCCTGGACGATGACCAAGACAAAGTTCGAAGTCATGGAGATCTGCAACCCCCTCAACATCCCCGTCGGCCCGATACTGTCGACTGAGGAGCTGATCGAGGATGAAGGGCTGATGGCCACCGGCACCATCGTCGAAGTCGACCACCCAGAGCGTGGCCCCTACCGCTCCGTCGGGTGTCCGATCAAGATGTCGGACAGCCCCGTGGAGGTGGAGCGCGCGCCGCTTTTGGGGGAGCATACGACAGAGATCCTGGAAGAGGTTCTGGGCTATGCCGGCGAAGACCTGGCCCGGGTGATCGGCTCGGGCGCCGTCGGCGACGCCAAGCGGATGGCGGCAGAGTGATCGGGGCCCGACGCGCCGCGCCGTGACCTGTCACCGGCCATCTGTACCCGACACGACCTGTCATCCGCCGCCGCGCGCCCCCAGCGCGCGGCGGCGGATGACCGATAAAATCCCGCACCCTGCCCCTTGCGCCTTGGCCATAGGCTCGACATCCTGCCGCCGGGGCGGGATCTGGCCCGCACCCTCGCAGGGTAGGGAGAGCTGCGCACATGTCTGATATCGATATCGCCCGAAAGGCCAAGAAGAAGCCGATTCAAGAGATCGGGGCGCGGCTCAACATTCCGGCCGAAGACCTTCTGCCCTTTGGCCACGACAAGGCCAAGGTTTCGGAAACATTCATAAAATCGATCGAAAGCCGCCCCAACGGCCATCTGATCCTCGTCACAGCGATCAACCCGACCCCGGCGGGCGAGGGGAAGACGACAACCACTGTCGGGCTTGGCGACGGGCTGAACGCCATCGGCAAAAAAGCCGCGATCTGTATCCGCGAGGCCAGCCTTGGCCCGTGTTTTGGGATGAAAGGCGGGGCGGCAGGCGGCGGCTATGCCCAGGTCGTGCCGATGGAGGATATGAACCTCCATTTCACCGGCGATTTTCATGCCATCACCAGCGCGCACAACCTGCTCGCGGCAATGCTCGACAACCATGTCTATTGGGGCAATGAGCAGGAGGTCGACATCCGCCGCATCGCCTTTCGCCGGGTGATGGACATGAACGACCGCGCATTGCGCGAGATCGTTTGCAACCTTGGCGGCGTCGCCAACGGCTTCCCGCGCGAAGCGGGGTTCGACATCACCGTGGCGTCCGAGGTGATGGCGATCCTCTGCCTTGCCACCGATCTTGCCGATCTTGAAAAACGCCTCGGCGATATCATCGTCGGCTACCGCCGCGACCGCAGCCCGGTCTACTGCCGCGATATCAAGGCGGATGGGGCGATGACAGTGCTCTTGCAACAGGCGATGCAGCCCAACCTGGTGCAAACGCTGGAAAACAACCCGGCCTTCGTGCATGGCGGCCCGTTTGCCAACATCGCGCATGGCTGCAACTCAGTCGTTGCCACCACTACGGCGCTCAAGCTGGCCGATTATGTGGTCACGGAGGCCGGGTTTGGCGCCGACCTCGGCGCCGAGAAGTTTTTCGACATCAAGTGCCGGAAAGCGGGGCTTTCGCCATCTGCCGTGGTTTTGGTTGCGACGGTGCGGGCGATGAAGATGAACGGCGGCGTGGCGAAGGCCGACCTTGGGCCCGAGAACGTCGAGGCCGTTAAGGCCGGCTGCGCCAATCTTGGTCGCCACATCGAAAACGTGAAGAAATTCGGCGTGCCGCTGGTCGTCGGCATCAATCATTTCGTCACCGACACGGATGCGGAGGTCGCGGCGATCATGGACTATTGCACCGCACTGGGCGTCGATGCCGTTCTTAACAAACACTGGGCCGAAGGCGGCGCCGGCATTCGGGAGACCGCCGAAAAGGTCGTCTCCCTGTGCGAAGGCGGCACGGCGGCGTTCAAACCGCTCTACCCCGCCGAGATGGGGTTGTTTGAGAAGATTGAGACCATCGCCACCGAGATCTACCGCGCCGACGCGGTCGTCGCCGACAAAAAGATCCACGACCAGCTCAAGCAATGGGAAGCGCAGGGCTATGGCGATTTGCCGGTTTGCATGGCCAAGACGCAGTATTCCTTCTCGACCGACCCCAACTTGCGCGGCGCGCCCACGGGGCACAGCCTTCCCGTGCGCGAGGTACGGCTGAGCGCGGGTGCCGGGTTCGTCGTGGCGATCTGCGGGGAGATCATGACAATGCCGGGCCTGCCCCGCGTCCCCTCGGCCGAAAGCATCTGCATCAATGCGGACGGCCAGATCGACGGGCTTTTTTAGGCCGATGTTGCGCAAAATCCTGGTCCCGGTCCGCGGCGACGGCAAAGGCGACAACGTGATGGCCCACGCCGCGCGTCTGGCGCAGCGCCACGGCGCCCATACGGAGGTCGTGCATTGCCGCGCCCGGCCCGAGGACCTGATGCCCTATGGCGTCCCCGTTCCCGCGTTCATGCGGGAGCAGATCGTCGCCCAGGCGCGCGCCGTCGCGGATCAGGAGGAGGCGGGCTTTCGCCGGGCGATGGAGGTTCAGGCCGAGAAGCTTGGCCTCACCCTCTCACCGCCGGGGATTGGCCCCACCGCGGCCTATGTAGAGGAGGAAGGCCGCCAAATCGATGTCCTCCGGCGCCGCGGACGGTTGGCCGATCTGATCGCGGTCGCCAAACCCGACCGCGACCGGAACCTTGGCTTTAACACGCTGAGGGCCGCGATCTTCAACGCCAACCGGCCGGTCCTGATGTGCCCCCCGCGGGAGGAGCCGCCGGTGGAAATGGGCGCCTCGGTCACCGTCGCCTGGAATGGCAGCGCCGAGGCCGCCCGCGCTGTGCATCAGACGCTATCGATCCTTGCCGGGGCGGATCGCGTCACCATCCTCAGCAACGGCAGCGATGCGGGGTCGGGCACGACGGTCGCCGACCTTCTAGCCTATCTGGATGTGCACGGCATCCAAGCCGAGGTCGAGACGCTGTCGGCAGGCGGCACGGTTCCACAACAGCTTTTGGCCGCCACCCGTGCGGTCAGCGCCGATGCCCTGATCATGGGCGCCTATGGCGACAGCCATGAGCGCGAGACGCTGTTTGGCGGCAACACGCAACAAATTGTCGATCATTCGGATCAGCCGGTCATTTTCTGCCACTAAAACCGCGGGTACACGCCGCGCGGGCATTGAAGGTTAACGGCGTCGCGTTAAATCGACGCAGTACGCGCGTTGCGCTGGCGGCCCGCACCGCGAGGCGGAGCCGTGCATGAAAACAGAGGGGAGTACTTTCATGTTCACCAAACGACGTCTGTTTGCTGTCCTGGCCGGCGTATCGACGCTGGCCCTGGCCTCGGTTCCAAGTGAAGTTGCCGCGTTCGAACCCAGAAAACCGATTGACTTTGTGATCATGGCGGGGGCCGGCGGCGGCGCTGACCAGATCGCGCGCTTTATTCAGTCCGTGGCCGAGAAAAAGGATCTGACCACGCGCCCGCTGATCCCAAACAACAAGGGCGGCGGCTCTGGCGCTGAGGCTTTGATCGCGCTGAAGGGCGCGTCCGATCCCGATCACACGATCCTGGTTACGCTGAACTCCTTTTTCACCACGCCGCTGCGCCAGACCAATCTTGGCATCGACATCCAGACCTTTACGCCCGTGGCGATGATGGGCGTCGATCCCTTCGTGCTGTGGGTCCACAAGGATAGCGGTATCTCCAGCTTTGAAGACTGGGTGGAGACCGTGAAATCCATGGACGGCGAATACGTTATGGGCGGCACTGGCAAGGGTCAGGAGGATAGCCTGGTGATCACCTATCTCAGCCAGGCCTACGATCTTGACATCAAGTACATCCCCTATGACGGCGGCGGCGCCGTGGCCAAGGATCTGGCCGGCAAGCAGATCATGGCGACGGTCAACAACCCGGCAGAGGCCAAAGGCTTTTACGAGGCGGGGGAGTTCGTGCCGCTGCTAAGCCTGTCCGACGAGCGGCCCGAAAACCTGCCCGATGTGCCGACGCTGAAAGAGAAGGGTTTCGACTTCAGCTATTATAACCAGCGGGCTGTTGTCGGCGCGCCGGGCATGTCGGACGCGGCTGCGGCCTATTATCAAGACCTGTTCACGACGATCTACAACTCGGAAGAATGGCAGGGGTACATGTCCTCTGAAAGCCTGGCGCCGCTGTGGATGGATGCGTCCGAGCAGCGCGGCTACTGGCAGACGCAGGTCGACAACCACAAGCAGTTGCTCGCCGAAATGGGCGAGTAAGCGCCCCGAAGGCATCACGGTGCCGTCCCCCGGTGGGGGGCGGCAGCCAGCGGGCCACGGGGGGTGGATATGCGGAATGGCGAGATCATCATGGCCGGGCTTCTGGCCATCCTGTCGATCTATCTGATGTGGGAAAGCGCCGAGCTTGATATCGGATACATCCGGGGAGAGGGACCGGGCGGCGGTGCATGGCCGTTCTGGCTTTCGGCCGCGATGCTGATCTCGACCGGATTTATCGCCTATAACTGGTATCGCGGCACGTCCCCGCCCGCCCGCTCGTCCGAGCCTGTTTTGGACGCCGATGGGCGAAAGATGCTGGTGTTTGTCGGCGGCGGGATCATCGGCTTTGTCGGGCTGATCGGCATCATCTCCATGTACGGGGCAATGGCGTTGTTTTTGCTCTACTATCTCAAGTTTCTGGGCCGGCACACTTGGCGCCTAACGCTGAGCTTGGCGATTTTGATGCCCATCGGCTTTTTCTTCTTCTTC
>CALCPC010000614.1 GCA_937900975.1 uncultured Paracoccaceae bacterium | reverse complement strand
TTCGGCGTGCCAGTTCGCGATCACCTGCAGCAGGTCCGTCATGGTGCGCGCGTCAATGGCGGTGAAGGGTTCATCCAGCAAGACAAGCTGGGCATCCTGCAACAGAAGCCGGGCAAAACGCGCCCGCTGCATCTGCCCGCCGGACAGCGATCCGATCGACCTGTCCTCAAATCCCGTCAGCCCCACGGCGGAAATCGCCGTCTCGACCCGGCCCCGATGCGCCCGCCCGAACCAGCCAAAGGGCCCGATCTCCCGCCAAAGCCCCATGGCCACGAGATCCATCACCGACAGCGGAAAGGTGCGGTCGATATCCGATTGCTGCGGCAGATAGGCGATATCTTCGCGGTTCTGGACGCCAAGCGAAATCTGGCCCTCCAGCGGCGCAAGCGTGCCCGTCACGCCCTTTATCAGCGTGGATTTGCCGGCCCCGTTGGGTCCGACAATCGCGGTCAGCGTGCCCGCCGCGATTTCGGTCTTCAGCCGGTGGACGGCGGGGCTGCGATCATAGCCCAGCGTCAGATCCCGGAATGCGATGGCAGCGGTCATGACGCCCCCGGGGGCGCAACCGCCCAGAAAAACGCCGCCCAAAGCAGGGCCACGACCAATGCCGCACCGGCCAGCCGCGCCGCAGCGCCCATCAGCAGCAGTCGAAGCGCTGTGCGCCGCTGCATCACGCGGGCCCCGACACGGCAGGCCGCGCGTGGCGCGTCATAGCGGGTGTATTGATCGGGGCGCCATGGCCCAGCGCTTGCGCCGCAGCCAGCGCACGGCCAAGTGTTCGACGGCGCGACACGCTTTGGCGGCGGGGGCCGGATGCTTGGACTTGGATCGGCGCTGCGGTGGCGCGGCGTTCGGCCGTGGCACGCGGGGCAGGGTGCCCCGACCCGCCCGCAAAGACCGGCGCTGCGGCCTGTTGATCTGGTCGCCTTGAAACCACGGTATGCCCCATTGGCCCTGCCTCCACCCGGTTGGGATATGTTACAAGATAACGCAAGGCAAGTGGGTTCTAGCCGCTGCGACGGCGCGCCGTGGCAAAACGCGGACGGCAGGCCCGCGCCTGCACGGCACGCGAGCACCGCTGCGGGATCGGTTGGAGCGTGCAGCGAATAAGGCGCCCGGGCAAAAAGATGCCCGGGCGCCAGAGAGTTCAGACGAAGAGGAAGTCGGCGGCGTCGAAATCGGCTGCCGAAAGCTCTTCAGTGCGGTCGACCACAGTGACACTGTCGGTGTCGTATTCGATCAGAACGCGCCCGGCCGACAGATCTGTGAACATCAGATCGCTGAAATCCAACATGCCTTCAGCGAATTGGATCAGATCGACACCATCGGTAAAGCCGCGGATCACATCGTTGAACGCGTCAATGGTCAGGTCATAGATATCCGCCCCGGCGCGCCCGGACAGGATGTCCTTGCCATCGCCATCGCTGAGCGTGTCGTCGCCCTTGCCGCCGGAAATCCGGTCGTCACCACGCCCACCGGACAGGATGTTGTCGCCGCCGTCGCCGCGGATCCGGTCGTCGCCATCGCCGGTGAAGACATTGGAAATCCCCGTGACCGACGAAACCTCGACACCGTCGATGATCGCACCGTTGCCAAGAACCACCGTCGTGTCCGAGGTGACGGCTGCCGCGTTCAGCGTGTTCACGCCGCCGTCGGTGTCATCCAACGTGGTCTCATGATTGCCGTCGCCGGCAAACGCGCTGAACTCATCCGTGTAGATGAAGACGTCGTCGGTGTTGGCGCTTTCACCGAAAAACTGCAGCTCCGCATCCATCAGCGTTCCGGTTTGCCCGTTCCGCTCATCCGCGATTTCCACAGTCCAGGTGCCGACCCCGCTTTCGCCCCGGAATTGGTTCGACATATAGAACCAATCGTCGGTCGCGGCATCGCCCGTGTTGGACACCGCCAGCGTCGAGCGTGTGCCATCGGGGGAGACCAGAACGATGGTGTAATCGCCCGTCCGGCCGCCATCGTAAGTCAGCGTCAGACCCACATGCTCGATCTCGAAATCGGTGGTCGCTTCCATGGTGAAGCTGATGCCGTTGGGGTCGTTGTTTGGAATGACCGTGTTGACATCGGCGGTGGCCACCACCGGCGTTTCCCAATTGGCGCTGGTCTTCTGATCGGTCCAGGTTTCGGCCAGGCGGACAGCGGACAGCGCGTCGATCAGACCGAAGCCGTAGTCGTTGGAGAAGTGAAGACCGCCACCGTTCCAGTTGTCGGCGCCGTTGAACGTCCAGGTGTAAAGCTCATCCGCCTCGGGCGCTGCGCCGATATCGCTGCCGGTATGGCGCGCGGAATAGGCCAGGATCTCCTGCACCTCGCGCCAGCCAAGCTGATCGTTGGCCTCCAGCATCAGCGCGACAACACCCGCCGCCGCCGGCGTGGCCGAGGACGTGCCGCCGAATTCCGGCGTGTAGTTGGTGTTGGTGTACCCCTGATTGCCGGTCCGGTCGGTGGTGTAGATACCAGCCCCGTCCGCGCCGTTCGACGGCGACGAGATCAACAGGTTCGCCCCCGGCGTCGAATACCACGAGACATAGCCGTCATGGCTCGTCGCCCCCACGGCGATGGTCTGGGGGATGTTGTTCAGACCCGAATCGTTGCCATCCCGCCCGATGTCCCGGTCGTTGCCATTGGCCACCAGGTTGATGGTGCCAAGCCCGCCGCGCCCGGTTTCGACGCTTTCGAAAAAGCCGCCGAAGAAGCTTTCCCAATCGGTGCCGCCGCTGCCGCTGGTGTCCGAGATGCTGTCGAAATAAGGATCGATCCAGCCCCAGCTGTGGTTGGTGACGTCGAAATTGTCGAGCTCATAGAACGACGCTTCGAAGTCGAGCTGGAAGTCAAAAAACACGTCGACGCCGACCAGCGTCGCGTCAGAGGCCACGCCGACCGTGCCCACGCCGTCGTTTTCTGCCGCGA
>CALCPC010000613.1 GCA_937900975.1 uncultured Paracoccaceae bacterium | reverse complement strand
ATCAGGCGTCCTGAACCTTGGGGTCGAGGGTATGATGATCGTCGGCGCCATCGCGGGCTTTGCCGCGGCGGTCACCACCGGCTCTCCCCTTTTGGGTGTTGCGGCTGGGGCGGCGGGCGGCGCCTGGATGGCGCTGATTTTTGCCATTCTCACGCAGGTGCTGCTGGCCAACCAGGTCGCGACCGGGCTTGCGCTGACGCTGTTCGGGCTTGGCCTCGCCGCGCTTCTTGGCCAAGGCTATACCGGGCAAACGCCGCCCAGCTTTCCGCGCGTCGATCTCTTGTACCTTTCGGACGCGCCGATCATCGGTCCGTTGTTCTTTTCCCACGACCTGATGGTGTATGCGGGGCTGGCTTTGGTCACGCTGGTCGCGTCCTGGCTTAGCTTTACGCGCGGCGGCCTGATTTTGCGCGCGGTGGGCGAAGATCATGACGCGGCGCATGCGCTTGGCTATCCGGTGGTTGCGATCCGGATCCTCGCCATCGCCTTTGGCGGCGCTTGTGCGGGCGTTGGCGGCGCTTATCTCAGCCTGATCCGCGTGCCGCTTTGGTCCGAAGGGATGACAGCCGGGATCGGTTGGATCGCGCTCGCCATCGTCGTCTTCGGCGCCTGGCGGCCCTGGCGCGTGATGCTGGGTGCGTATCTTTTCGGCGGCGTCACGATCCTGCAACTAAACATGCAGGCCGAAAACATCACGCCGCTTTGGCTTATTGCCTTCGCGCTTTTTCTGTTGGCCGTGCAAGCGACGGTCAATCGTGTCCTTTTGCAGCGCGGCTCCGTCCGCATCCTTGTCCCGCTTTGGCTGTCGGCCTTCGTGACCGGGCTGTGGGCCGAGACCTATCC
Source organism: uncultured Paracoccaceae bacterium (assembly GCA_937900975.1). GTDB lineage: Bacteria > Pseudomonadota > Alphaproteobacteria > Rhodobacterales > Rhodobacteraceae > Algicella. The sequence goes on along the minus strand of CALCPC010000613.1, from coordinate 838 downwards.
GGTGCAGATCTCGTCCGAATATCTGTCCATGGCGCCCTACCTCGCCACGATCCTGGTCTTGGTCGTGATGTCGTCGAACAAGCTGCAATCCGGGCTGAAGGCGCCAAGCGCGCTTGGCCAGGTGTTTCAGGCCAACGATTGAGACGGGCTCTGCGCAACCACACTTGATTTCCCGGGTTTCGCTGTCCAAAACCATGGCAGAGACAACAGGGGATTTGGGATGAGTTTGCACAAAATTGCGGCAACCGCACTGACTGCCGCCGTCATTGGCACTTTTGCCGCGGCGGATGGGCATGAACCCGTGGAAGTGGGCTTTATCTATGTCGGCCCCGTTGGCGATTTCGGCTGGTCCTATGAGCATGACCAGGGCCGGCGCGCCATTGAGGATCATTTCGGCGACAAAGTGGTGCCGCGTTTTGTCGAAAGCGTGCCCGAAGCCGACAGTGAGCGTGTGATCCGCACCATGGCCCAAGACGGGGTCGACCTGATCTTCACCACGTCCTTTGGCTACATGAACCCGACGCTGAAGGTCGCAGCGCAGTTTCCAGATGTGAAGTTTGAACACGCGACGGGCTTTAAGCGCGCCGACAATGTGTCGACCTATTCGGGGCGCTTTTACGAAGGCCGGACCGTGCAGGGCCATATCGCCGGAACGATGACCGAGACCAACATCATCGGCTATATCGCCTCCTTCCCGATTCCCGAAGTTGTGCGCGGGATCAATGCCGCATACCTCGCCGCCTCGGCCGTTAACCCGGAGGTTGAGTTCAAGATCATCTGGGTCAACACCTGGTTCGACCCCGTGAAAGAGGCCGATGCCGCCATCGCGCTGATCGAG
>CALCPC010000612.1 GCA_937900975.1 uncultured Paracoccaceae bacterium | reverse complement strand
GCGGCGCCCAAGACCAGGTCCCGCAGCGCGTCGACATATCCAAGATCGCCCTGCTAGCCCACATAAGATTTGCTGTCCTGGGTTTCGAGCAGCCGCGCCTCGGCCGCCTTGACCGCCCGCATCACCGGCGTCATTCCAGCGGCGTCCTTGTAGACCCCGACGCCAAGATCGACCTTCTCGGCGCGCGGATCGTCCCGGAACAGAGCGATCATCTCGATGATCTTGTCGGGCGGTTGGGGGGTTAAGCGGGTCAGCATCGGCGTCTCCTCAGGCGGGGCGGTCTTGGGTGAGAATATGGGAATAGCTGTCGCGGGCATAGGGCTGAAACCCGCAGGATTGGTACAGCGGCAGCGCCGCTGGATGGTCCAGCGTGCAGGTGTGAAGATGCAGCCGAAGAAGCCCGGGCCGGTCCCAGGCCGCATGGATCGCGGTTTGCAGGAGGTATTTGCCAAGCCCCTGGCCCACCGCCTCTGGCACCAGGCCGAAATAGGCAATCTCACAGGCGGCATCGCGGCGGAAATCCAGTTGGAAGAACCCCGCCGGCCAGCCCGACCGCATCAGCGTGAACAAAACGACCGCCGGGTCTTGAACAAAGGCGGCGAGGCTTTCTGGCGCCTCGTGCAGCCGGTCGGTCCATTCCCAATCCCGCCCGACCGCGCGGTAGAGATCGAGAAACCACCACACCGGCGGCCGCTCTGCCCGGATCAGCGCCAAGGGCGGGCCCAGCGGGACGGAAGGGCGATCAAAGGGCGGGCGCGCCAGCATTTCCAGATAGGTGACGTGGACCGTCACATCGGTCCCGGCTGTGATCATCCGGTCTCGCCCTTCAGGTCGCCATACATCCCCCACTCTGCCCAGGACCCATCGTAAAGCGCGTGGCCGCCATGGCCGCGCCGCTCCAACGCCAGGCTCAAGATCGCCGCCGTGACGCCAGAGCCGCAGGTGGTGATCGCGGGTTTGGTCAGATCGACGCCTGCGGCCTCAAACGCAGCGCGCAGCGCATCCGGGGCCTTCATCGTGCCGTCCTCGTTCAAAAGCGTCCGGTAATGCACGTTTTTCGCGCCCGGGATATGGCCCGAGCGGAGGCCCGGCCGCGCTTCGGCCTCTTCCCCCCGGAACCGCGCGGGCGCGCGGGCGTCCACGATCTGGGGATGCCCAAGCTTGGCGGCAGCGGCCACTTGGGTGACGTCGCGCACCCGGCTTGCGTCGCGCTGGGCGGTGAAATGCCGGTCGCGGGGCTGCGGCGCCTCATCCTCGGTCGGGCGCCCTTCGGCCAGCCATTTCGGCAACCCGCCATCCAAAACCGCAACATCCCGTTTGCCGATCAGCCGGAACAGCCACCAGACGCGCGCTGCGGAAAAAAGCCCGGCGCCGTCATACACCACCACCCGGTGCCCGTCCCCGATCCCCATCGCCCGCATCCGGCTGACGAATTTCTCGACCGGCGGCGCCATGTGGGGCAGCGCGCTGGCCTTGTCAGAGATCTCGTCGATGTCGAAAAACCGCGCGCCAGGGATATGCGCCGCCCGGTACTCGGCCAGCGCATCGCGGCCCATGTCGGGAAGATAGTAGGAGGCATCCAGCACCTGCACGTCCGGCGCCTTCAGATGCTCGGCCAGCCAGTCGGTCGAGACCAGAAGCTGCGGATCGGATTGCGGCATGACACCCCCTCAAGGAACCCAGACCCGGATACCGCCGCCCGCCCGCCGTTGCAAGGTGGCGGGGGCCATGCAAGGCTCGTGGGATTGGTTGAAGAGGTTTGCGATGACCGAAAAAGATCCGTTCCTGACCCGGCTCGCGAACCGAAACCTGAACCCGGGCGAGGTTCTTCTCCTTGCGATGATCGGCCTGCCCCTGATCCTCGCCTTCCTCGCCCTGCTCCGCGCGGCCCTTTTGGGCGTGCTTGCACCGGGCGACGGCAATCTCAGGGATTACGCTCTCATTCTCGCCGCTGTGCTCGGTGCGCCCTTCGTGATCTGGCGGACCCTCATCGCCAACCGCCAGCCCCGCGCCGCCGAGGGCAACCTTACCCTCAGCACCCGCCGCCTCGCGACCGAGCAGTTCACCAAGGCGGTGGAGCTTCTGGGCACCACCCGCACGGTCAAGGACAAGGACGGCAACGAGACCCACGAACCCGTCCTAGAGATCCGCCTCGGCGCGATCTACAGCCTTGAACGCCTCGCCCGCGACAACCCCGACCTGCACCTTCAGATTATGGAGCTGTTTTGCGCCTATCTGCGCGAGAACGCCTCTTCGCGCGAAATGGAGGACTGGCCGGGCGCGGTTCTCGATCGGCGTAGAAGCGAAAACGAAGACATCACACCGGAAGAGATCGACGTGGACAC
>CALCPC010000611.1 GCA_937900975.1 uncultured Paracoccaceae bacterium | reverse complement strand
TGAACGCGTTTTCTGATGATGACTGACTCACTTTGAACGGAAAATGCTCTAAGCGGGTATTCGGGGGTGGGCGCGCGGAACTCTAGGCTTTGACCATCGGGCGCGGTCAGCAGCATAACGTCGCCGGCGACCTCGGCCAGATCCATGCTTTGGAGAAGCGCTGTGTACCGCCGCTCTAGGGCGGCTTGATCGCAGGCCCGCGTGGTTGCGGCAAACTCCGACAACTCAAACCAGGGCAAGGGTGCTGTCTGTTCCGCCCGCCATGTGTTGCAAGGGAGCGCCCCGCGGACCCCGCCCCCGGATACGAAGACCAGTGACAAGCGGCCCTCCGCCGGGTCATCGTTGACGCGGACCAGTTGCCAAACGGTGCCTAAGGGCGCCGCCGCGCCCACGCTTTCGGAAAACTCGCCGCAGGCCGCCAATGTCAGGAAAACGGTCACCCATCGCATTGCAAAAACTCCCGAACTGAACGGAAGCTTGCCCGAGATGCCGGGAACTGCGCAAGGGCCGTGCGCGGCCGGGGAAAAACCGGCTCAACGGCGCGCAGACCGTTGAGCCCTTTGGCACTACTCGGCGGGCATCATCTCGGCACGGGTGTTGGGGGTGTCCGAGGCGAGGGTCGAGCGCTGACCGCGCATCCGCTCAATACCGCGTGCAGACATCACTGCAATGGCGATGCCGGTCGAAATGGTTGCAAGGGCAAGCAGTCCAAGTGCGAAGTCCATGTCATCCTCCATTAGGTTAGAACAAACCAATTTACGGGCGTCTAACCAAACTGGATTTGAGAGCCGGGAATTATTCTCACCACACAGAGATATACATTTGCACACGGCACTGTTTTTCAGTTCAGTATACAAATCAATACAACGGGCTACGAAGGCTTTGTGCGGCGCACTATGGTGTGGAGACGCTCAAGCCGCTGAAAAGCTGAGATTCTTTGTGCTCGCGCAAAACGGGCAACAAAAAGGGCGGCCCGGTCAAGGCCACCCTTAAAAGTGTTCATTACTTTATTGTTCAAGGTGCGACAGTCTGGCACGCCCCGAAAAAGAGGTTAGTTTTTTGGCGGTTCAAGCAGGCGTCGGGCGATCACCTCGGCCTGAATTTCGGCAGCACCTTCGAAAATATTCAGGATGCGCGCATCGCACAGCACCCGGCTGATCGGATATTCCAGCGCAAAACCGTTGCCACCGTGGATCTGCAGGCTGCTGTCGGCGGCGGCCCAGGCCACGCGCGCGGCCAGCAGTTTGGCCATGCCGGCCTCCTGATCGCAGCGGCGACCCGCGTCCTTTTCCGCGGCGGCAAAATAGCTGAGCTGGCGGGCAGCCATGATTTCGGCCGCCATCACGGCCAGTTTGCCGTGGACCCGCGGAAACGCGGTCAGCGGCTTGCCAAAGGCCGTGCGGTCTTTTGCATAGGCCAGCCCCATCTCCAACGCCGATTGCGCCACACCCACCGCGCGCGCCGCGGTTTGGATCCGCGCGCTTTCGAAGGTGCGCATCAACTGCCGGAAACCCTGGCCCTCTTCCCCACCCAAAAGCGCCGTGTCGGGCACAAGGTGGTCGTCGAAGGCCAGCGTGTATTCCTTCATCCCCCGATAGCCCAAAACCTCGATCTCACCCCCCGACAGCGTCGGGTCGGGGAACGGGGCGGCGTCGGTGCCGCGGGGCTTTTCGGCCAGGAACATCGACAGGCCGCGGTGATCGGTTGAGCCTTCGACGGTGCGCGCCAGAACGGTCATCAGATCCGTGCGCCCGGCATGGGTGATCCAGGTCTTGTTGCCTGAAATCACCCAGCCGTCGCCCTCCCGCCGCGCCCGGGTTTTCAGCGCACCGAGGTCAGAGCCTGTATTGGGCTCTGTGAAAACAGCCGTCGGCAGCACGGCACCGGTGGCAAGTTGCGGCAGCCAATGCGCCTTTTGTGCCTCTGTCCCGCCCTCTAGGATCAATTCCGCCGCGATTTCGGTCCGCGTGCCAAGCGAGCCTGCGCCAATATAGCCGCGCGAAAGCTCCTCCGAGACGACGCACATCGCGGTCTTGCCAAAGCCAAAACCGCCAAACGCCTCTGGTATCGTCAGGCCGAAGGCGCCAAGCTCTGCCAATCCGTCCAAGATCTCCATGGGGATCAGCGTGTCGTTCAGGTGCCAGGCATGGGCCTCGGGCACAACGCGGTCTTCGGTAAAGCGGCGAAATTGTTCGCGCACCATCTCCATGTCTTCGTCGAGCCCGGTGGCCCCGAAGACCGAAACACCGTCGCGGGCGGCGATCATCTCGGCGACGGCGCGCCGCAGGGCCAGCGTGTTGCCGCGCTGGATCAACGTCCCCGCCTCTGGCCCAAAGTCGGGGTCCAGCCCCAGCGTCGCGGGGCGCATCATTTCCGCCTGGCTCATCGGCAGACCGCCGTGAAGCTGCCCGAGGTATTCGCCGTAAAGGATCTGCAAAAGCCCGGCTTCCAGCGCGCCAAACTGCCCGGCCTCCCCCAGCCGGTCGGCCCAGGCCAGCATCTGGCGCAAAGCCTCGACCGTGGTGGCGACCCAGGCCAGCCCGTGCGTCGCGTCTTGCTCTAGCACCATCAACTCTGCATCCGCGCGGCCGGCCTGCATGACGCGGCCGCGCACCGTTTCGGTCGCCCGCGCCTGATACTGTTCCACCCCGCGAAGGGCCGCCCGGCACAGCGGCAAAAGGTCGGGCAGGATCGGCGTCTCGAAACTGTGGCGGGCGTCGGTCATCGTTGATCTCTCGGGCTTGGGCGGCGGCGGCCGCGCTTTTGCTTGCAGCGCAATATTTCTCCCGCGCTTGCGAGCGGTTTAGCCCGCACCACGGGCCTGGGTCAACATCTTGCGCAATAAAACTTCAAGGAAACTTGTGTTTGATATATATTATTACCCTGGCATAGTGTCGCGCTCCAGGCGCGGCGCCGCCACCGCTTGTCATTCGACCCATCTCGCGAATAACGTTCCGCCAAGGTTGGGGAGGGTGCG
>CALCPC010000610.1 GCA_937900975.1 uncultured Paracoccaceae bacterium | reverse complement strand
GGCGGGACGGGTGGTCAGACCTCCGCCCGCGGCAGCCTTACAAAATCCGCCGGACCAAGCGGTTGTTGAAGCCCTGGAACAGCGCTGGCCGGAACGCTGTCGCGGGTGTGGTTGAAGACAAAGCGTTCCGTGGCCGTGTCGCGGACCCGCACACCCTCGGGCAGATCCAGCGTCCGAAGCCTCGCCTCTGCGGCGAACCCGGCCAAAAGGCGCCGCATCGCCACGGCATCGGGCCACCCAGCCAGATAGCGCAGACCGCCGGCGGCAAAGACGGCGGGCGCGCCGGCCTCGGTGCGCTCGACCACCGCTGCGGTGCCGCTGCACTGCTCCTGCCAATGCCGAAACGCCCCGCCCTCGGCCAGCGCGATCTCAACCCCCGGGCGCAAACTTTCCACCGCCTCGACCTTCAGGTCGAGCGGGTCGAGATCGGGCGGCAAACGGGGCGGGATTGCAAACTCCGCGGTGCGGGCGCCGGCCCGGGGGCCCAACACCGCAAGGCCCGCATAGGCGGCGAGTGCCGCGCGCAAGGCATCATCCCACGCCAAGATCCCCGGCGCCAGCACCATCGCATATGCCGAAAGATCGGCGGCGTGTCCGGGCAGGATGTCGACGCTTAATCCCAGCCGGCGCACCCCGCGATAGACCTCCAAAACCAGGCGGAAATAGCTGAAATCCTGGCCCTGCGGCTGCGCCTCCCAACCCCAAGCCGAGGGATAATCGAAGATCAGCGCAACGTCCGCCGCCGACTGGCCGATCTCGGGCGCGTCGGACAGCTCCGCTGCCACCTGGCGCACCTCTCGTAAGGCGGCGGTCTCGCCACGGTCGGGGCGCAACAGCCCGGAATGGAGCTGTTCTTGGCCAAAGGGCAGTTGGCGCCAGCGAAAGTACACCACCGCCTCGGCGCCATGGGCAAACGCCTCCCACGCCCAAAACCGCGCCAGGCCCGGCAGCGGCGCCGCATTCCACGGCGCCCAATTCACAGGGCCCGGCTGCTGCTCCATCACCCACCAGCGACCCCGCCCCGTGGCGCGGTAAAGATCGTGGTGGAAGGCCTGAAAATCGGGATCGCCCTGGCAGCGAAACGCCTGCCGCCAAGCCTCATCCGCCTCGATCCGGTCCTCCAAAAACCCAACCGGATAGCTGTCCCAACTCGCGATATCGACATCGCGCCCAACGTCGAAATGATCGAACCCGGTCTCGCGCCCCATGAAATTGTGCAGGATGGGCGCTGCGGTTGCAGCGCGCAGAATATCCACTTGCACGCGGTTGAACGCGACCACCTGGTCAGAGCTGAAGCGCCGGAACGCCAGAACATGGGCGGGGTGCGGTTCGGTGACGGTCAGGTTGGGAAGACCGACCTCCTCAAAGGCGCGGTACTCCATGGCCCAAAACACCGTCCCCCAAGCGCTGTTCAGCGCAGCGATACTGCCATAGCGGGCGCGCAGCCAGCTTTGAAACGCCGTTGCCGCCGCCGGGCTGTAGCTAAGCGTTGTGTCATGGCAGCCATACTCATTGTCGGGCTGCCAGGCTGCGATCCCGGGCGCGCGCCCGTAGCGCTCTGCCAGCAGGGTGACAATCCGCGCGCTTTCCGCCCGGTAGCCCGCGTGACTAAAGCAGTAATGCCGGCGAGAGCCGAAGCCGCGCTGACGGCCCTGGGCGTCCACGGCCAGCATGTCGGGATGGCGGGTCAGCATCCAGCGGGGCGGTGTCGCGGTTGGGGTGCCAAGAACGACCTTCAGGCCCGCCCCGGCCAGAACAGCAATCGCGCGGTCGAGCCAGGCGAAATCCAGGTGGCCCGGTTCCGGCTCTAACCGCGACCAGGCGAACTCTCCGATCCGAACCCAGGTCAGCCCGGCTGCAACCATCGCCGCCGCGTCCTCTGGCCAGATCTCCTCTGGCCAATGTTCGGGATAGTAACAAACACCCAAAGCCCGCATCGCGCACCCCTTTCTTTCCCCCCCCCCCCCCCTGTCTTCGGCGCCGGGGGGGGGGGGGGGGGGGGGGGGCCCCCCCCCCCCGGCCCGCTCGGCCGAGGGCGGGCTCAACGATCTGAGCTTTCGTCGAACGCCGCCACCAAAGCCGCAGCATTGCGTCCGACCGCCTCCGCCGCCATCCCGGGTTTGTAAAGCGCCGAGCCGATGCCAAACCCGCTTGCCCCCGCCGCCCGCCATGCGCCAAACGTGCCAGCCGATGCGCCACCCACGGCATAGATCGGAACCTCTGGCGGCAAAACGGCGCGCAGCGCCTTGATCCCCGGTGGCCCCATCAAATCGGCCGGAAAAATCTTCAACGCGTCGGCGCCGGCGCCCAGGGCCGAAAAACACTCGGTCGCGGTAAAAACCCCGGGGTAGGACCCAAGACCCGCGGCCTTCGTTGCCGCGATCACCGACGGATCGCAGTTGGGCGAGACAACGAATGTGCCGCCCGCAGCGGCGACCCGCGACACATCCGCCGGGGCCAAGACGGTGCCCGAGCCAAAGGATCCCGCCGCGCCGAAAGCCCGAACCATCCGCTCAAGGCTCAAAAACGGGTCGGGCGAGTTCAGCGGCACTTCAATCCGGCTAATCCCGGCGCTCAGAAGCGCCCCGGCGACCGGCTCGGCCTCTTCCGGCCGGATTCCCCGCAAAATCGCAATCAAAGCCCGGCTCATCGCGCCCGCTCCTCCAAAATCTGGCGCCGCGCGGCAGCAAGCCCGGCCAGCACCGTTGCAACAGGATCGGCCATCGCCGGACTTAACCCCACCAGGTCCATCGCCGCGCGGTAGCGTTGGGCCAGCGGCCCCGCCGCGACCAAGGCCACATCTTGGCCCAGCCAATAGGGCCGTGCCGCCGCGAATTCGATCCCAAGAAGCAAGCCTGAAAGCCGCTCTCCCAGCGCAGCAGGCGGCGCGAGATCCAAAAGCCGTTCGGCGCGCAGCCCGAAAAGCTGACCCGCGACGCGCTCGGGCCGGGCCATCGCATCCTCGAACCCGGAACGAAAAGCATCGCTGAGAGGCGCTTCGGGCACGCTGGAAAGCGCATTTGGTCCTGCGCTGGGGCGCACTGCGAGACCCGCGGCGGCCGGCGCCATGGGCTCCGCGCGTGGGGGCGGTCGGGGATCTGTGCGGGTTTGGGCGCCGCGATCGGCGTTGGCCAGGCTCCGGGGTTCGCCGCCGGCGGGCGGCGCCGCGGGATCGGGGCCAATGGGTACCACGGGATTGGTCCCGGTGCTCGCGCCGCCCGGTGCGGTTCCATTGACCGAGACCGCATGGCGCAGGACCGAGCGCTCGGCCAAAAGCGCGAACAGCTCCCCCGTCATGAACGACGCGAAGTGAAACACGGCGCCGTCCTTGATCTCCACCCATTTGGTGTGGGTTCCGGGCAATACCACGACCCCATCGCGCGTCCCGCCAAGCGCGAGGTGCCCTGCGATCTGCGTCTCTTCGCCCCGCATCACATCCGCCGGGCGCGTCTGGCTTAAACCGCCGAGGACAAAGACCCGCAGCCGTGGATCCGCCGCTTTGGCGCGCCGAAGCCCTTGGGCAAGCGGCGGCGCCGGCACGCCGGCATATCCCGCCTCGACCCAGCCTTCCCGCGCGCCGACCATGCCGCAGGCCACAACATCGACCGCGCGCTGGGGGGGAAGCCAGGGGCCGATCAAACCCAGAAGCGCGGGCTCAAACCCCCCGGGCCGAAGCGCGCCCATGCCGTCCCGGCTTGCCGCCTCGGCCTTGACCGCGCCGGTGGCCGAGATTGCCCAGGCCCGCAAGGTCGACGTGCCCCAGTCGACCGCGATCCAATCGAGATCGGCGCTCATCGCCGCACCCTTTGGGGGTGCGCATTCCAATTTCCCTTCACGCCCGCGTCCCCGTTACCACCCAAACCGTCTCGGGAAACGCGTTTGGCAACTGCACCCCGGCCCCCATCAGAGCCTGGCCTGAAAGTGTCACATCCTGCCCTGCGGCAAAACCGTCCGCCGCCATCCGGTTCAGCGGGCGCGCCGCGGCGTCCGGGTTTTCGAGACGCAGCGTATAGCGGGCCGCGGGTGAAAGCCCCGCCAGGCGAAGCGGCCGCGCCAAGGCCTGTGCCGAAGGCTGCGTCTGCGCGACAAACAGAAGAAACCGCCCGCCATCCGGGGCAAGGTGTATCTCGCCCATCTGCGCGGGATCCTCGGGTTCGAGCCGGAAGAGACGCCCGCCGTGAAGCAAACTGCGGCGCGCCTTAAAATCCGCGATCGCGCGCGCAAGGCTGTCCATCTCGCCGGGATCGAGCGCGCGCAGATCCATCTCCAAACCCATCGCGCGCATCCCCGCCACCGCCGCGCGAAAAGCCAGCGCAAAGCTGCGCCCAGATGTGTGACAAACCCGCGGCCCGACATGAGAGCCGGTGATTTCGGGCGGCAAAAAATAGGACGCCCCGTGCTGGATCGAAAGCCGCGCCAGCGCATCGTTGCTGTCGGACAGCCAGACGCGCTGCGTCCATTCGAGGATGCCGAAATCGATCCGCCCGCCGCCCGAGGCACAGGTCTCGATCTCGACCCCGGGATGCGCTGCCCGAACCCGCGCCAACAGGGTGTAAAGCGCAGCCGCCTGACCCGCGCTGCCCCGCGGCAAGGGGCGGTTGTGGTCCCATTTCAAGTAGTCGATGGGATAGGTCCGAAGCAGGGCGTCGATCCCCGAAAAGAGGTGGTCCGCCACGCCGGGACGCGTCAGATCCAGCACGTATTGGGTTCGCCCCAGCGTTTGATCGGCGGGGCCAAGGATCCAGTCTGGGTGCGCTTTGAAAAGGGCGCTTTCGGCATTCACCATCTCGGGCTCGACCCACAGCCCGAAGGACATGCCAAGTTCGGTGACACGCTCGACCAAAGGCCAAAGGCCCGCGGGCCATTTCGCCGCGTCGACCTGCCAATCGCCGAGACCGGCCGTATCGTCGTTGCGGCCCCGAAACCACCCGTCGTCGAGCACGAAACGTTCGACGCCCAGCGCCCGCGCCCGGTCGGCGAGGTCGTTGAGCACCGCGACATCATGGTCGAAATAGACCGCCTCCCAGCAATTGTAGTGGACGGGACGCGGGCGTTCGGGCTCTGCCAATGTTAGAATACGGGTGCGCAGATGGGCGTGAAACGCCTGGCTTGCGCCGTTAAGACCGCGGTCCGAGAAACTGGCGTAAAGCGGCGGCGTCTCGACCGCCTGGCCGGGGGGAAGCGTCGCGGGCAGCCCGCCCGCGCCGAACTGAAGCTGGCGACGCCCACAGGGCAGCATCTCGGCCACCATCCGGTGCCCGCCCGACCAGCCGAGGTGAAAGCCCCAGGCCGCCCCCGCGTTTTCGCCCGCCTGCGGGCCAAGCGCGAAGGCACCGGGCTGCGCCGCGTGGCCTGTCCGCCCCTCCCACGCCTCGGTCACCAGGATGTCGGGGCCAAAGGCGCGCTCGGTTTTCTGAAACTCCCCGCACCAGCGACCGGAAAAGGTCAACAGCGTCTCCGCGCCCGGCAGCGGCACGACGGGCGCCGCAAACCATGAGAGGGCGCGCGTTTCGGTGCCTGTGTTGCAGAGCGCAGCCTGGAGGCGGAACACGTCGGTTTCGGGATCGGCAGTGATGGAAAGCGTGTATTCAAGCGCCGCCGCCTCGGCACGAAACACTTCCGAAAGGTGCGTCGGTGCGGCCTTGGGCGCGCCCCGGTCAACGCGGTGCCAGGCGCGCGGCGATCCTGCGTCGATCTTAAGCCCGGGCGCACCAAGAAAATCGTCACCGCAGGGGCAAACCGTGATCGGCGCGACCCGGTCCAACCCGCCCCCTGGCACGCCGGGGATGTGTGCCGCGGCAAGCGTCGCCAGATCCTCTGCCTCCGGCAGCGCCGCGCCCCAATACACAATCTCGGGCAAAGTGCCCGCCCGATGGGCCAGCACCAGTGTCTGGCGCGGCGTGTCCAGCCGCCATGGGATCATCTTAGCCCCTCACTTTACCGCGCCGAGCGTCAGACCGGCGATAAAGTGGCGCTGCATCAGAAAGAACATCAGAACCGGCGGCAGCGCGGCGACGATGCTTCCCGCGCTCATCAAATGATAGGCCGCCCGGTACTGCGCATTAAAGCTGGTGATGCCGGCGGTGACAGGCTGGCTTTCCGGCCCTTGGGTCAGCACGACGGCCCAAAAATAGTCGTTCCAGATAAAGGTGAAGATCAGGACGGACAGCGCGGCGATGGCCGGTTTCATCAAGGGGATGACGACATACCAGAAAATGCGGATCTCGGACACGCCCTCAACCCGCGCGGCCTCGATCAGCTCATAGGGGAGCGCGCGGATAAAGTTGCGCATAAAGAGCGTGCAGAACCCGGTTTGGAAGGCGATGTGAAAAAGCACCAACCCGGTCTTGGTGTCGTAAAGTCCGATATCGCGCGTCAGTTCGCGGACCGGCACCATCAGGATCTGAAACGGGACGAAATTGCCCGCGACGAACATGAAAAAGATCCAGATGTTGGACCGGAACTTGTAAATCCCAAGCGCGAACCCCGCCATCGAGGACAGCGCCACGGCGCCGATCACCGTCGGAACAGTTATCAGGACAGAGTTGAACAGGTATCGGGGCATGTCCGAGTTGAAGAACACTTGCCCGTAATTGTTGAAAAGCTCGAAGGAGCCCGGCAGCCCCCAATAGTTGCCTTGCGTAAAATCTCCGGCCGGTTTGACCGAAAACACAGCAACCGCGATCAAGGGCAGCAGCCACAAGATCAGCGCCAGCGGGATCAACGCCTGGTAGGTGATCTGCCAGGAGCGTGGACTTTGCTCAATGGGTCTTGGAAACATCAGAGGCCCTCCCGCGGCGCGAAACTATCGCGCAATGATTTTGGCAGTTTGGCGCGGATCAGGTCGTAGGAGACCAC
>CALCPC010000609.1 GCA_937900975.1 uncultured Paracoccaceae bacterium | reverse complement strand
CCTGCCACAGTGAACGCCGACCACAGTTTGCAGGGGCGCCTCAAAGTCGTTTATCCCGCGAACTACAACGTCACGATGGCAGAGCGTCTGATCCCCGCAGCCGACCTTTCCGAACAGATTTCAACCGCCGGAAAAGAGGCATCGGGCACCGGCAACATGAAGTTCGCGCTGAACGGCGCGCCCACAATCGGCACGCTGGACGGCGCCAATGTGGAAATTCGAGAGCATGTGGGCGCAGAGAACTTCTTTCTTTTCGGGCTGACGGCCGAAGAGGCCGAGGCGCGCCGCGCCGTGCCGGGCCATGCGCGGGCGGCCATCGCCGGCTCGCCCCGCCTCGCGCAGGCTTTGCGCGCGCTGGAGGGCGACAGTTTCAGCCCCGGCGCGCCGGGGCGTTTCGCGGGGCTCGCTCACCATCTGCAAAGCAGCGATTACTTTCTGGTTTGCTCTGATTTCGACAGTTATTGGGATGCCCAGCGCCGGGCGGACGCGGCCTATCGCGACCGGGCGGGCTGGACGCGGATGGCGGCGCGCAACACGGCCCGGTCGGGGTGGTTTTCGTCGGACCGGACGATCCAGGGTTACATGTCCGAGATCTGGGGCGCGCGCTCTGCGCTTTGACCCCCCGCGGGTTGCAATTGCGACAAAGCGTCGTACCATGGTGCGGCATGGGTGCTGAGCAGGACAATCCAATTGTGATCCCACCTGCCGTGGCCGCCGCGCTGGTGTCCGGCACGCATGCCGACCCGTTCTCTGTCCTTGGCCCGCATCCCGGCCCCGACCCGGGCCTGCGGCGGCTGACCGTCGTTGATCCGGGTGCTGTAGAGATGGCCGCCCGGATCGGCGCGGTCGACCATCCGCTGGCCCCAGTTGCCGGCGCGCGCGGTCTTTTCGCGGGGCTGATCCCCGGCGGCGCCTATCGTCTTTATGGGCAAGCCTTCGGCCAAGATTGGCTGGTCGAGGACGCCTATCGCTTTGGCCCCGTGATCGGCGAGATGGATGAGTACCTTTTGGCCGAAGGTACGCATCGCCGCCTATGGTCGGTGCTCGGCGCCCATGTCATGACGCATGAGGGTGTCGCCGGCACCCATTTCGCCGTCTGGGCGCCCAACGCGGCGCGGGTCTCGGTCGTTGGGCCGTTCAACGCTTGGAATGGCCGGCGGCACGTGATGCGCCGGCGCGGCGCCAGCGGGGTGTGGGAGATTTTTCTGCCCAATATCGGAGAGGGTGAGACCTATAAGTATGAGCTTCTGACCGCCGCCGGCACGGTTTTGCCGCTGAAGGCCGACCCGGTTGGCTTTGGCGCGCAGCACGCGCCCGAAACGGCCAGCGTGGTGCGCGACATTCGGGGCTATGGCTGGCGCGACGCCGCGTGGATGGCCGCACGGGGCAAGGTGGCGGCCATCGACGCGCCGATCTCGATCTACGAGGTTCATCTCGGCTCCTGGCGGCGAAAAGGGGAGCGCGCGCTGTCCTATAAGGAGCTTGCCGAGGAGCTGATCCCTTATGTCGCCGAGATGGGCTTTACCCATATCGAGCTTCTGCCGATCTCGGAGCATCCTTTCGACGGCTCCTGGGGCTACCAGCCCGTGGGCCTTTTCGCGCCCACCATCCGGTTTGGTCCACCGCATGAGTTCCGCGATCTGATCGACGCCGCCCATGCCGCCGGGATCGGCGTGCTGCTTGACTGGGTTCCCGGTCACTTTCCAACCGACGCCCATGGGCGGGGGCGGGTCGACGGCACGGCGCTTTACGAACACGCCGATCCGAAGGAGGGGTTTCATCAGGACTGGAACACGCTGATCTACAATTTCGGTCGCACGGAGGTGAAGAATTTCCTCGTCTCCAACGCGCTTTATTGGCTGGAGGAGTACCACATCGACGGGCTGCGCGTGGATGCCGTCGCCTCCATGCTCTATCGCGATTACAGCCGGGAAGCAGGGCAATGGATCCCCAACCGCGATGGCGGGCGGGAGAATTATGAGGCGATCCACCTGTTTCAGGAGATGAACGCGACGGTCTACGAGGCGCTTGACGGTGTGGTAACGGCGGCGGAGGAATCCACCTCCTTTCCCAAGGTCTCGGCCCCCGTCTACGATGGCGGGCTTGGCTTTGGGTTCAAATGGAACATGGGCTGGATGAACGACACGCTGTCCTACATCCAAATGGATCCGATCCACCGCAAACATCATCACAATCAGATGACGTTCGCGATGGCCTATCACTATTCCGAAAACTTCATCTTGCCGATCAGCCATGACGAAGTGGTGCACGGCAAGGGCAGTATGATCGCGAAAAAGCCGTGGCGCGGGGAGGAGAAATTCGCCCATCTGCGCGCGTATTACGGGTACATGTGGACGCATCCGGGCAAAAAGCTGCTGTTTATGGGGTGTGAGTTCGCGCAAGGGCGCGAATGGAACCATGCGCAGGCGCTGGATTGGGCGCTGTTGGACTATCCCCAACACCGTGGCATGCAGGCCTGGATCCGCGACCTGAACCGGGTTTACCGCACCGAGCCCGCGCTTTACCGCCACGATTGCCGGCCCGAAGGGTTCCGCTGGATCGACGCGGACGCGGCCTATCTGTCGCTTTACAGCTTTCTTCGGTTTGGCGACGCCGGGGTTCCGGCCCTTGCGGTCCTATGCATCTTTACCCCGGTTCAGCGC
>CALCPC010000608.1 GCA_937900975.1 uncultured Paracoccaceae bacterium | reverse complement strand
CCGAGCGCGCGGGCGGCGGTGTTCTCACCCTCCTCGATGGAGGCGAAGGTGGCGTATCTGGTGCGCGACCGGATGGTGGCGGCCGCCGAGGATGAGGAGATGGCGGCGCTGATCGAAAGCCTGCGCGCCCGCGGCCAGCAGACGCCCATCGACGTCGTGGCCTTGGAGGGCGGGCGCTTTGGGCTGATCTCGGGCTGGCGGCGGCTGACAGCGCTGCGCCGGCTGGCCGGGGAGGGCGGGTCGGACACGGTTCTGGCCCGCGTCTGTGCCCCCGCGACCGCGCCCGAGACCTATGTCGCGATGGTCGAAGAGAACGAGATCCGCGCCAGCCTCAGCTATTACGAGCGGGCGCGGATCGTGGTGCGGGCGGTGGAGGCCGGCGTCTTCGCCGACCGGCCGGCGGCGCTGCGAACGCTCTTTGCCAATGTTTCGCGCGCGAAACGCTCCAAGATCCGCGCCTTCACCGAAATTGTCGACGCGCTCGACGCGCATCTGACCTTTCCGACCCAGATCGGAGAGCGCTTGGGCCTGGTCCTTGCCCAGGCGCTGGCCGCCAAGCCCGATTTGCAAGCGCGGTTGGTTGTGGCTTTGAACGCCGCGCCAGAGGATGCGGCGGCCGAGCAAAAGCGGATCCTGGAGGTGCTGAACTGGACGCCGAAAAAAGGCGCGGCGCCGCCGCGCTCGGTCCCCGACCCGCCCCCTGCCGTCGATCCCGCTGCGGGTTTGCGCGCCGATCTCGGCGCCCCACCCCTGGCCATCACGCTGACCGAAGCCCCGGGCCGGCTGACGCTTGAGGGCCCGGACGTCACCCCCCAGCTTGCGGCACTGCTTGCGCGCTGGCTTGGTCTTGGACCGGACAACCGCCGCGCGGCGGAAAATCCCGTCGACCCCAAGGCGTGATGGGGGCGTTTGCGGGGATGGGCCGTGTTCACCCCCGAAGCTTGGCAAACGGTGATCCGTCGGTTGGTCGAGCGGACCCGTCATCCACACGCCGATGTCCGCGCAGCGCGCCGAGCGTTGGGGGGGCGTTGCGGATCGGGACGGTGCCTGCGCCAAGGAATTCCACGGCGTCCGCCCCACTTGACCTTAAAGGACACTTCACCCCGCAAGCCTTTGATCGGTCTGAGAGCTTTTTTGACCAAGACAGACACTGGTTCATTTAGGACAACGAAGATCGGCTGTGCCGGACAAAGCGGACATCTTTTACTTGGAAGGGAATGTCTGCTGCTCGAAATCTCCGCTCAGGCTGCAAGTGTGATTTTAAACTCCAACGTCTCATGTCCACCAAGTGCCGTGTCGGCAATGTAGGTTCTTACCAATGTGCCGCCTGCCTTTTCGATGACCCGCACTGACGCGGGATTGTCCGGGCTGGCCGTAATTTCAATATACCTCAGCCCAACGGCTTTAGCCTCCGGAAGAATTGCTACAAGTGCGGCAGACGCCAACCCCTCTCCCTGCCGCCACGGAACAACAGCGTATCCGATATGACCTGAGCAGGTGGGCGGCAGCTCTTCTGTCCCCGGTTTCCAGCGTAAACCTATGTGCCCACAAAATTCGCCGTCCCAAATCCATCTACGGATACTTGGCAGACGGGGCACTTTTGAGCCGTCTGGAAGCGTAACTGGACCGGCTTTGGCTGTAGGGTCATCAAGGTTTGAAACAAAGGTTGCGGCATCTCTTTCGATGCTTTCAATCTGCTCTTGAGCGGCTTCCGACCGCAAATTATCTGGCGACCAGCCCATTCGCAGAGCAGAGATGTAATCGGAAATGTGTTCGATGCTCGGTCTAAGCAATCTCATTTTGTCGGCCTCAGGCGGGAGTTCCGTGTAACCGGACAGTCATTCAGAGCGCAGCATCGGTCAACTTGGGCTCGAAGCTGCCATGTCCCGCACCGCAGAGAGCTTAGCGCAGGATCTCGCCGCTATCGGCAACCGGCCCCATGAGGCGCGGATTGCTTGGATCAGGGTGGAACGCTGGATTGGGTTCGATCGGGCTGGAAAGGCTCTTGCACGGTTGGACAATCTGCTGACCGCCCCGCCCCGTGACCGGACACCATGCCCGCTGAACTGAGGCGACGTTGGCCCTTTTGCCCGAAGCCTTGGCGCCTCAGTGATCCGCCATGGCCAGGACCAAGGTCGTGCGCCCCCGATCCCGCCACATCGACGGGGAGGGCGATCTCCTTGCCCGTTTGCGTGTCGCTCTCGTCAAGCTCAGCCTGGATCGCCGCCGCCGAGGGCGGTGAGCTCGAAATCTCGACCTCAGGTGGCTCTGAAGCGGGCGATGTGTGCCCTTTTTTGTCGGGGCCATGCATGTTTCGGAGCTTTCCGCGACCACTTCCGATAAGGCAACATTATTGGACATTATAAAGAGCCACAGAATGGGGCGGTTCGGGCTCGTATCGTGGACAAAAGCGCCGTGTCGCGGTAGGCTTGTGATATGACCTACGCCCGGCATGACCCCCCCGACGACGCCGATAGCCTACCCCGGATGCCGGCCTGGGTCACCTCGGCGCGGCCTGAAACCTCTGAAGACGCAGCATTTTTGTCGGGCGCGGCGCTGAGCCACCTGCATCTGTTGCTGTGCCAGGGGGGCGTGCCCCAGACCTTGCTGCGGGCGCGACTGGCGCTTCGTGCCGCAGAGATCTGCGTGACCCACCAGGGGCGCCGCGAACGCGCTTCGGAATTGCGCGACGCCGCGGCGTTCCTCCAGCCCGGCGACAGCCCCGGCCCGGCCGGTGAGGTCTATGCCGCCTGGCGGCTGGCGGTGGCGCGTCCGGTCTCATCAAAGACGCTGCAGCGGGCGCTGCCGGGACTGGACCCGGATCGGATCGCAACCTGGCTGGACGCGGGGCAGGGCGCGCCGCTTCCACGCGCGGCGTCCGTGTTGCAAGCCGTGGTCGAGGAGCGTCCGCGAGACCACAATGCGTCGCTGCTGCTTGCAGATGCGTCCCTGGCACAGGCGCTCGGGTGGCGCCATGTTCTGCCGCTCCTCGCGCTTGGTCTCAAGCGGGCGGATCTGCGGAAATCGGGGGGCGATCTGCGCCGCGCCTGTCATCGGGCGATTGTGGTGGCGGCGGTCGAGGCGGCGCGCCAGGCGGGCGACCTTGCGCGCCGGGCGGAGCGGCTGCGCGGGGTGGCGCCGAAACTGCGCGCCAAGGGCGCGGAAGAGGCGGTGGCGCAGGTCCTCAGTCAGGACGCCGTGGCGCCAACCGCGCTGACGGCGCTGCGCTCGGCCCGCGCCGCGCGCCGGTTCTGCGACCGGCTGGTCGAGCTTGGTGCCGTGCGCGAACTGACCGGGCGCGACACGTTCCGGCTTTACGGGGTCTAAGCGATGGCCCGCCGGTCGGATCGCAACGCCAGCGCCTTGGCAGAGGGGGCAGCGGGGCGTCGGATGCGCGCCGGTAACGGGGCTATGGCATTTCCCGGTCAAACAGGGTCGAACGACATCGACACATGCGGTCAAGATCGGCAGCCTGCTGATCTGGAAACAGCGATTTCCGGGTCCCTGTGAACGGAAATTGCTCCAGGGCCGCGGCAGACGCGGCGCTCGACCGGGAGCTTGAGGGGCATCCGCCGGCGCTGCGCTGGCAGACATGGATGCGCCGGATCGAGGCGGTGCTTTTTGCCTCCGCCGCGCCCGTGCCGCGCGAAGACCTCGCGCGGGTGGTGGGGAACGTGTCGGTCGATCTGCTGATCGATGACCTCGCCGCCGCTCTCGCGGGGCGCTCCTTCGAAGTGGCGAAGGTGGCCGGCGGCTGGATGTTGCGCACGCGGCCGGCCTATGCCGCGGCGATCCGGGCGGCCGCCGATGTCGGCGATCAGGACCTCGGCCTGCGCGAATACGATGTCGCCGTGCTCGCCGCCATCGCCTACCATCAGCCGATCACGCGGGACGGGCTTAAGGAGATCTTCGGGCGTGAGATCAGCCGCGATCTGATCGGGCGGTTGCAGGCCCGCGGGCTGATCGGCACAGGACCACGGGCGCCGCAGCGCGGCGCGCCCTATACCTATGTGACAACGGATCAGTTCCTCGCAGCCTTCGATCTGGCATCGCTTCAGGATCTGCCGGATCCCGAGCAGATCGAGGATGCGGGCCTGGCCACGGAGCCGGAAAATCCAGCGCGGGAGCGTTGAGACATCCTACCGCCCCGATCGCCTTGAAACCCATGGTCGCGGGCCGCGATGGGGATCTTTGCCGGTCGCGGAACCTGATCGGCTTGGCCCAGGCGCGCGGGGGCGGGGCTTGGGTCGGGAAAGACCTGCAAATGCGGGCCGCAAACGGATGCGTCAAAAGCCCGTCGCGCAGCGGTCCCCCGACCCGGGGCCTGCGTGCCTTTCTGCCACGGGCTTTGCAAACATTCAGATTTTGTTAACCGATGGCTCGGGATACTGCGGAGGATTTTAATCTAATCCAGAGCGAGCGCTGCCTTCCTCTGGGTTTGCCGCAGAGGTCCGACCATGGCCGTCACCGAGCACAGCAGAGCGTTTTCCGAAGACCCGTTATGCGCCCCGGCATCGCCGCGCAAAATGCCCCGGATGGGGCTTAACCGCCTTTTGGGCCTGCGCCGTCTGCTTGTCAGCCTCAAACGGCGTTATCTGGCGACGGTCTGGGGCATGGACATCCATCCCTCGGCGGAAATCTCGCTGAGCGCGAAATTCGACCTGACCTACCCCAAGGGCGTGCATCTTGGGGCGCATTCCTACCTCGCGTTCGAAGCGCGGATCCTCTGCCATGACCGCACCCGGGGGCTCTATCTTCATACGCGCGTGGGCGAGAACTGCTTTATCGGCGGCCGCAGCCTGATCCTTCCCGGGGTCGAGATCGGCGATGGCTCGGTGGTGGGTGCGGGATCGGTGGTGACAAAATCCGTCCCGCCGGGTTCGGTGGTCGCTGGAAATCCCGCGCGGGTGCTGCGCCAGGGGGTTAAGGTTGGAAATTATGGGCGCTTTGCCGAGGCGGATCTTACAGAGCATCGGTTCGCGGCAAGCGGGATGGCGTAGGGCGCGGGCCCTAGGGCTTTTGGCCGCTGCCCTCGGCGCTTTGCTTTATGGGGTCGAGGGCGCGCGCTCGGCGCCTCCAAGCGCCCCGATAGACCGGGCCTTGACGCCCGTCTCCCCCGCGCGGGCAGCGGGGGAGCGCTTGAGGCTGGTCGCCTTCGGCACCAGTCTGACCGCGCATTACGATTGGCCCGACGCTTTGGCCGCGGCGCTTGAACGGTGTCGCGGGGCACCGGTTCGCATGGAGCGGATTGCGATGGGGGGGGCGGACACGGCTTGGGCCTTGGCCGCGCTGCCCCGGGTGCTGGCGGCGGCGCCGGATGTGATCCTGATCGAGTTCGCGGTCAACGATGCGGATCTGCGCCGGCGCACGGGGCTTGCCACCAGCCGGGCGCGGCATCTGGCCCTGGTCGATACGGTGCGCGCGGCCCTGCCCGAGACGCGGATCGTGCTGATGACGATGTCGCCGGCAACGGGGTTCAAGCGGCTTTTGCGCCCCCGGCTGCCGGCCTATAACGCGATGCTTCACGCGCTTGCGCGCGCCGAGGGGCTCGGCCTGGCCGATCTGGCGCCGCGTTGGCATGGGGTGACGCTGCCCGACGGTGTGCATCCCCGCCCCGAGGACGCGGCCCGGATCATCGTGCCGCCGCTGACGGCCCTTCTTGGGGCATCGCTTGGCCGGGCATGTGCCGCATTGTGACGGCCCGCCTTTTCCTTGCCCGTTTGCTGTGGTTTCTAGCGCCGATCCAGATTGGAGGAGCCGCGCCCGATGCCGATCCTAAAAACCCACGGTCTCGTTCTGTACTATGCGCATGTGCCAAAATGCGCGGGCTCGGCCGTGGCGGATTATCTGAAGGCCCGCTGCGGCCCCCTCGCCTTTTACGACAATCGCTATAAAAAGCAGCCGGTCCAAGACCGTTGGACCCGGTCCTCGCCCCAGCATATCGATCGCGCGGCCTTGCTCCGGCTTTTTCCGGACGGGTTTTTCGATGCCAGTTTCACCATCGTGCGCCACCCGGTGGCGCGCCTGGTCAGCGCATATCATTTCCAGACCGAGGTTGAGGGCGCCATCCCCGATGCGATGGCGTTCTCGGATTGGTTGGTGGGGCTTGAGGCCGCGCAGGCCAAGACCCCGTTCCTTCACGACAACCATGTCCGGGCGATGGATGAGATCGTGCCGGATGCGGCCGAGATCTTTCGCCTTGAGGATGGGATCGATGCGCTTGTTGGATGGCTCGACGCGGTGACGGGGGTGGTGGAAGGCCCCCGACAGATCCCATCGGTCAATGAGCGCGGCGCCTATCGCCGCGTCGGCACACGGCCGCGCGCAGAGCCGACCGCCGAGGACATCGCCTGGATCGCTGAGCGCTATGCGGTTGATTTCGAGCGCTTCGGCTACCATCCAGAGCGCGCGGCGCCGACCCGGCCCGCCAAGCAGCCCGCCAACCGGTCCACCGGGGCGTTACAGCGGTTGCGCAAGCGGTTTGGCCTTTAGCGCCTGTGGCAGCGCGGGCGCGAACGTGACCCTGGCCCTGCGCGAAAAACCAAGATCCCCTAGCGCTGCCTGAAATCAGAGATGTCAACGCGATCGGGGATCTTGAGCGTTGCAAGCGTGTCGCGCATTGCTTCGGGTGCCCGGCAGGACGCGCAAGGTTCCGACAAGCGACGCCGCCCAAAGCCCGATGCCGCGCGTTTCTGTGATCGGTTGCGTTTTTTCAAGCCCGCCCCAGTAAAGCCAGCCCCAGACATGCACCACCGCCATAAAGGCGGAGACACACCGCGAAAAATTCGCGCCTCCCCGAGAGGCCGGTTCCGTCGAGACCGGCGCAAGACCATGCTGGCCTTCACAATCGCAAACGCGCCGAGGCAGCGGGCGAAGGACCGGGGGAGGTCCCTGTCCTCCGGTATCCGCCGGAAAAGCATCCGGGTCCAAAGCCCTAGCCGCAAAAAGATCGGCAGGCCGAAGGCAAAGACCGTCACAGCCGCGATGAGATGTGTAAAGAGTTGGCCCTGCGCGCCCCAAAGGCCCGTCCAGGTCACGGTCGCGCTCTGCAAGCGATTTTCGGTCCCATGTCCTCAGAAAACGCGGTCTCAAGATCAGCGACCCGTCGATCCTGACCGCGTTTTCTGGTTCAACGCGAACGGAAATTGCCCTAGCGCGCGCAGCTCAGGCTCTAAAACAAGCGCTCCTGGTATTTCCAGGCATCCGCATCCGGCGTGACACTGTCGAGGTCGAAATCATTGTCGATCAGATGCTGGGCAGAGCGATCGCCAAGCTCTGCCGCCCTCTCGATGATCTTGCGGCCAAGCGCCTCATCCTTGGCAACCCCGCGCCCGCGCAGAATGTCCAAACCGTAGTTGAACGCGCCAACCGCGCTGCCGCCTTCCATCGACCGGCGGTCCCATTCGGCGGCGGCGGCGGCGTCTTCGGGACCGGCAAGACCGTTGTCTTCCATCCAAGCCATCCAGGTCATCGCCATGACGTTGCCGGACTTGGCCACGTCGCGGAAGATTTCACGCGCGGCTTCGTGGTTGCCGGACTTCGCCGCGCCATAGCCGACCGCGCCCATGAGCGGATGAACCTCGTCGGTGCGCATCCTTTTGATGAAACCGCACATCGACAGCTCCTCGGGGTTGAGCGTCCCGTGGGCATCCTCTTGCTGCAACTGGCACGGCCCGCCGAACGCCTTGAAGTTTTGGGCCTGGGCGGGGGCCGCCAGGAGGATCGTCACGATCATGGCAGAGATGGGGCCAGCAGAACTGGGCCGGGCAGAGATGGTTTTGCGAGCCATGGCAGCCTTCCTTAATGCAGATGGGATTGACCGCCTCAGTTGCGCACAAACCCGAAGGCGGGATGCGAAAACACTGCAAAAACTTTGCAAGAGGGATGCAAGAAACGCCGTTTTCTAGGGCGCCAGGCGGTACCCGGCACCGCGCACGGTCTCGATCACCTCCGTCCGGGATTGGTCCGGGTCCAGCTTGCGGCGCAGCGCCAAGATGTGCTGGTCCAAGGCGCGGCTGTTGGGCATATAGTCCCGCCCCCAGCCAGCGTCATAAAGCTCGTCCTTGCTGACAACCGCGCCGTGCCGGTCATACATATGGCGCAGAATTGCGATGTCCCGGCGCGTCAGGTCGACCTCTGCACCGGCTCTTGTCGCCTTCAACGCGGCAGGGAAGATGTCGATATCCCCGATGGTAAACCGGTCGGGATCTACGCGGGTCGAATCCGCCGCCCGGGCGCGGCGCGCAAAGACAAAAGCGCCCGCAAGGGTGGCCGCGCCCGCGGTGAGCACCAGAAGACCGAGCGCCGGCGCCATCCCCGCCGCTGCGCGGTTTGGATTGAAGAGCGCGTCGTTCAGATCGTCCGACGTCGCCCCCAAAGCTTCTGCAAAGGCCGCGCGATTGAGGATCAGGCAGATGCGCCGGGCCGATTGGCAATAGATCAGATGCCCCTGTTTCAGCGCCGTCTGGTGCCATGCTCCCCCGGCGTCCTGCATCAAAAGAAAGAGCGCGTCGGTCTCTGTCTTCGATAGCTCCAGCTGCACATGGTCGTGGGCCGGATCCGGGAACGCAATCGCACCCTCTTCGCCCCAGATGGCCGCCGTCCTGACGCGCAGATCCGACGACAGCGCAAATCGGGTCGACGGCATGCTGTCCGCAAACGCCTCAAGAACACGATCCGCGATCCCAAGCGCCGCGTCCTCGGCCTCGACCGAGAGATCCTCCGCCATGGCAGGCGTGGCGAAAAGCAAGACCGCCCCGGCGGATGTGGCGAGGCGCAAAAGCGCCCCGGTGGGCGGGGCGACCTTGAATTGCGCCCCGGCGGGCGGCGCGACCTTGAATTGCGCCCCGGCGGGCGGGGCGACACCCAGCGTCGAAAGCACCCCAAGGGCACGGCTGAGAGGCTTTACCATGAAGCTTCTCGTTTTCTGATCCTACATCTCTGACCCGAGGGCGGCTTTTTGCTGATACTGCACCTTTAAGCGCACCGGCAAGTCATGGGGACAGATATTTGCCGGCCCGGCCTGAAACCGAGCGCGGGTCTTCCCCCATCCGCACGGCGCCGCGCGCGCCCCCCGGGCAGCCCCGACAACGATCCCCCACTGTGATCCCCCGCGCGTGAAGCGCGGCCGCCTGGGCCTGTCGGACAAAGCCCGTCAGGGGCGCAGGCCCGATGCCGCGCCGCGCCCGGCCCCGGCGCAAGGCGCGCCATCGGCGCTGTCGGACCAATCCTCAGCCCCCGGGTCTTCCGGCGGGGTCAGTAGGTGGCCAAGGCGTGGTCGAGATCGGTGAAATGGGCGGCGGTCAGCTCGGCCAACTGGACATTCTGCAATGTCAGCGCGCTTCCATCCGGGGCGGTGTAGACGACGTCTTCTCCGACCTGCTCGGCGCCGAGCTTGAAGTCCGCAAACCCTTTATCGGCGTCAAGACTGGCCAGGGTGCCAAGAACGATGCTGTCCAGACCGACGGTGAAGTCGGCGATGACCGCGACATCAGCGCCGAACTCCGCGTCGAAGACGAAGTAATCAGCGCCCTTGTCCCCTTGCAGAATATCAAGGCCTGGGCCGGCGATCAGGATGTCGTCGCTGGTGCCTCCCACCAGGGTGTCGTCCCCCTCCCCGCCGATCAGAATATCCTGCAGACCGCCGCCGATCAGGACGTCGTTGCCGGCGCCGCCGACAAGTTGGTCGCGCCCATGCCCGCCATCGAGGACATCGTCGCCGGCGCCACCGGCGATCTTGTCCGACCCCATATCCCCGCGCAGGAGGTCTTTGCCGGCGCCACCGGAAAGGCTGTCGCCCTGCGCCCCGCCCGAGACGGTGTCGCTGCCGCCGCCGCCTAGGACGATGTCCTGGCCATAGCCGGCCTCGATCACGTCGCGGGCGCCGTCTGCGCCGAGGATCATATCGCTGGATTGCGTACCGGCGGTCGACCCGCCGTCAGAGACGATCGCGACGCCGTCGAAGGCCAGCGCCTCGTCCTCGATTGTGGCCTCCAAGGCCAGGATGTCCTGTACCAGGGCGTAGGCCGGATCCTGGTCCGGGTCGTCCTCGCCCGGCGGCGGGGTGTCGTCGGCATAGATCTGCGACGGCGGAACGGTCATGGAGAACTGCCCCACCATCCCCATCAACGCGCCTTTGAACGTGTTGCCAAGGACCATCCCATGGCCGTCTTGCGCCGGGGTCTGTCCGAACGCGTCGGTCTGCCCGACGACGACATCGTCCACCAGCACTTGGAGCAGGCCGAAGGGCCCGTCATACGCGACTTTGATATCGTGAAACACGGCGCCGCTGAGCAGCCCGTCTTCGGTCACGATCTGAAAGCTGCCCTGGTCGGTGGTCAGCTTAAAGTCGACGCCCCCGTCTGCCGTCACGCGGAGATCGATCACCTTGTGCAAATAGGCGAGGCTGCCCACCGTTCCGGCCTCATGCTGGAACGAGACGTCGATCGTAAACGTGTCGAGGTTGTAAAGATGGGCGTTGTCGCGGGTGACTTCGAACCGGTTCTCGCCATCGAGGCGAAACACCGCCGCGGGTCCGCTGTCCAGCAGCCCGACGCTGCCGTTCTCGGTCAGGTCGACAAAAGCATCCGCATCCGGGTCTTCGACACTGACGATGCTGTCGCGCCCCGATGTGTCTTGTCCGCCGGACGCGAAATCGATTTGGAAGTTTTCCGCAGCCTCGACGCTGATCTGGCGCTCGATACTGTCGCGGCGCCCGTCGAGGGTGGTGATATCAAGCGTAACGTCGTGGACCCCGGCTGTTTCGAACACCCGCGTGACCGTAAGACCCTCCATCACCGTGCCATCGGCAAAGGTCCAGGACACGGTCGCGGAGGGGTCGATCAAAGCGCCGTCCACGGTGCTGTGCTCGGCGCTGAGCGTCACGCCAAGCCGGTTGCCCATAAGGTCGTCGCTGCTGAAGACGGCGACCATCGGCTCAAGAGTTGCCGCGGTGCTGGACAGCGCCGCGCCATAGGTGCCGAAAAGCGGGCTGTCAGAGCGGAAGGACAGGTCGACAAGGTCGACCGCGCCAAGGCCCGAAAGATTGACGATATGCTTGTGGATATAGGCGCTGGAGGCGGGATCGTCATAGGTGACGATGTAGTTTCCAGCGTTGGATTGGGCGCCATCGATCAGAATATTGGTCGTGACATTGTTCGCGATTGTGCGGTCTTGCGCGTTGTCGGACACAATCCGGGGAGCCGCGCTGGTCGGTGTGCTGTCGATTGTGTTGAGCCCCGATCCGGCCTCGTCCCACAACAGCGTGTTGTTCACGATCTCGACGCCAATTGTGTCGTTGACCCGGATGCCATTGGCCTGGGAATTGTGGATCACATTGTCTGCGACGGTGATGTTTTCGAAATACCCGCCGGTCACGCCCTCGGTGCCGAAGGCTTCGTTGCGGATGTGGATCCCTTGGGTGTGGGTCATGCCGGCGGAATCGAGGAAATTGCCGCGGATCTCGATGTCCTTGTTCAGGATCTCGACATTGCCGGTGCCCCAGATCTGGATCATGTCATCGTGGTTGAGCGTGTGCAGCGAACCGAAGAAGCTGTGCAGATGGTTGCCTTCGACCAAAGCGTTCTGCCAGCCGCCGCCGCGGATGCCGTCGCCCTGCATCCCATAGATCTCGTTCCCGACGATGGTGATGTCGGTGGTGTTGGTCATCCCGATCCCGTGAAAATAGTTCGAGATCTCGTTGTCGATAAAAGCGATGCCGCTTGAGTCGTTGATCTTGGTCAGCGACTCGGATTTCTTGGGACCGCCCTCGCCGATATACATGCCATCGGCGGTGCCCGTCATGACATTGCCGATCAATTGGATGTTTTCGGACTGCCGGATGGTGACGTCGTTGATCCATGCCTCGCGCTGATCGGCATAGGCGCCGCTGAAGACGGTCATGCCGGTGACGGTCAAGTTTTGCGCGTTGTAAAAGTTGATCTCCTCGATCACCGGCGGGGTGTCGGGATCGAGCGGGCGGATGATCACCGGGGCGTCGGCGGCGCCGAGATTTTTGGCCCTGATTTGCAGGGGTTCGCCGGTGTTGGCGACGTAAACCGTGCCGCCGTCGCCCGCGGCCAACAGGGCAATGGCAGCCTCGATTTCATCTGTGGACGTTGCAACGACGCTGGCGGAGGCCGGCGTGGTGAGCGTGGCATCGGTCATGGCATCCAGCAAAATATAACCCGTTGTTCTACGTGACGTTTAACAGGGAGATACACTGGCTACTGTACAAGGCGTTACTCATCGCCTTGATCTGTTAAAATAGGTCTAAGACCAAAATGGAATTTAGGCCTTTGTTTTATAAAGGAAAGAAAGTATTACTGAGGATGTAGAATTAGTGTTTTTGACGACATTGAGGCAAATACCACAAAAGACTCCATTCGGAACCTTACAATATTTGAATATATTGTATCGCCAGATACAGTTTGAAATGCGAACAGCGGATGGCAAGCGGAGATGACGGATGCTGCCTGCCTTGGCAAGACATTGCGGATCGCGCCCCCGGGGATATCCGTCCCGCCGCGGAAGATGCCTAAAATTTAAGCAATACTTGAGCGAACGCGGTCGGCAGCCGGGCTGTGCGCAATCCTGTTCTCGGCCGGGCTGTCGTCTGTGTGGATCGGTTTTCGCAGGACCGCCCTCGGGCGGAACCGCCCTAATAGGGCGTCAGCCACGCCCGGCGTTCGGCCCAGATATGGGCCCAGGTCTCTGCTCGGGCGCGGTTTGACGCCGTCGGACGCAGACGCGCCAAACGCCCGGTCGCCGCAGAGCGGGACCCGGCCCAAAGCCACATCATGGCCCGGCCATAGGGCACCTGCCAGCTGGGCCAGTGATCGTGGATCAAGGTGAGCCGTCCCCGGGCCAGCAACACCATTTTATCGGCCCGTGTGCGGCTTGCCGCGCCGACAAGATGCATGATTTCGGCATCGGGCGTAATCATCGGCCGATAGCCGAGCGCGCGGGCGCGCAGGCAGAGATCGGCATCCTCGCCATACATGTAATAGCGCAGATCAAACCCGCCAAGCCGATCCCAAAGCGCGCGGCGGATCAAAAGGAAGCACCCGACCACGACATCGACCTCGCGCACGCTGTCCCGCTGCCAGCCGCCCATAACCTCGGGGTTGAAGAGGCGGGAGTTTGGAAACAGCGTCGTCAACCCGAAGGTCCGCGACGTCACGCTCCACGGTGTGATCCGCGCAAAGCACGAGGCGATGTTCAGCGCCCCGTCCGGGAACACCGTCCGTCCGCCATAAATCCCGCCGCGTGGATTGGCGCGGGCAAAGGCGATAAGGGCGTCGACGGCCCCGGCATGGACCTCGGTGTCGGGGTTGAGCAGCAAAAGCCAGTCGGTGGTCGCCGCTTTCGCGACGACATTGTTGGCGCGTGCGAACCCCAGATTCTCCTCGGAACGGATCAGCGTAACCTCCGGGAAGGCGGCGGCGATGGCGTCGGCCGAGCCGTCTTTGGAGGCGTTGTCAAAGACCACGGTGCGCAACCGGGTCGTGGTGGTGGTCTCGTGCAGCGTCCGCCGCGCGGCCAGCGTCAGCGCCCGGGTGTTGTAGCTGACGACGATCACCGTCAGCGCCGCAGCATTGGGATCGGGATCGGGGTCAGCATCGGGGCCAAGATCGGGGCCCAGATCGGGATCCGGCGCCGTGCCGGAGATCGGCACAGGGGTTTTTGCGGGGCTGTCGGCGGCAAGGCTTGGGTCGGTCATTTGGAACTCTCGAAATTGGGAAAGACAGGGCCGTCAGAGCCCGAGCCCGGCGGCCTGGCGCAGCATCCAGACACTGCGCGTCAGCCGCAGCCGGGCCAGCGTCGCCAGGGCCCGGGCCCGCTCGCCGGGCGAGGCGAGGGCGGGATGCGTCATCACCCGGGGGGCATGGGCCAGCACGCTGAGCGGCATCAGGCACGCCCGCCCCGCCCAGATCAGCCGCGCGCGCGCCCCCCCGCCGCCCAGCCCAAAGGTCTCGGCCGTCATCCGCCGCCACTTGCCAAGGAGCGCAGTTAAATCCCGGCGCGTCGGATGCGCGACGGTCAGCCGGTCGTCATAGACCAGCCGATGCCCCGCCGCCGTCGCCCGGTGGCACCAATCGAGATCTTCCGACACCCCAGCCCGGAACGGCCCCGTGGCCTCGAACACGGCCCGAGTGGTGATCAGATTTGCCGTGACGGAAAACCCCTTCTTTTCGATATAGGCGCGCTGGTGAAAGGCAAAGACGGTTTCGAACGCTTCCGCGCCAGAGCGTGGCCCCGGCGTTTCGTCGAACACCTCGACCCGACCGCCGGTGACGGTTCCGGGGGCGGTCGCGCGCAGGGCTGCGGCCAGCCAATCGGAGGTGGGCACGCAATCGGCATCCAAAAAGAACAGCCCCGGCGCCGTCGTTTCGGCGACACCGCGGTTGCGCGCGGCGGCGGCGCCTTTCTCGGGCTCGACCACAAAGCGGGCGAAGGGATGCGCCGCTTTGACGGCGGCAAGCGGCTCGGTCGACCCATTGTCGACCACCACAACCTCAACCGCCGTCAGATCCTGTGCGCCGAGCGCTGCGAGACAGCGGTCAAGCCGCGCCGTGTCGTTGTAATGCGGGATGATGACCGCGCCAACGGTTGCGGCATTTGGGTCAGTATTTGCCGTACTGGCCATAGCTCTCGTCCTTTAGGCGCATTTTGTTCAGCACCACGCCCAACACATTGGTTTGGCTGGCAACCTCTCGCTCACACTGGTCGATTTGCGACAGCGTCGTGGTTTCGGCGGCGGCCAGGATCAGGACGCAGTCGACCTGCGGTAAAAACGCGGTGGTGTCATCGCTGACCAGCATGGGCGGCATGTCGAACAGCATCAAATCGGATCCGGTCTCGGCTTGGATCTGATCGAGCTTGGCGCTGGTGCGGGTTTGCAGAAACAGCTCGGACGGATGGCGGAAGGGGGTGGCGTTCATCGACAGCGCCACCGTGTTGCCGAGGCGATGCGCCTGTTCGGAGAAGCCGATCCGGTCTTCCAGCAGGTCAAAGACGCTGGCGGGGGGCGACTGGCCCAGAAGCCGTGCCAGCGACGGGCGGCGCATGTCCATTTCCATCAACACCGCCCGCGTGTCCGCCTGGCGGGCCAGAGACCCCGCCAGATTGATCGCCGTCGTTGTCTTGCCGCAGCCCGGCCCCGGCGAGGTGATGGCAAGCCGGGTCCAGCCCTTGGCCGCCATCTGCTGCAGGATCTTGGTGCGCAGCATGTCGAATGTGGTCGTTTCGGCGTTGCTGCCAATGGTCACGATCCGGTTGCGCGCCAGGTGGCGCGGATCGAGGGTGAGGGGCGTCAGCGCCTCCCACACCGGCAGCGGACCGGCGGCGCGGTTTGGCGTGTGTGCTGGCGTCCGTGCGGCGCCGATCCGCAGCGCTGGATCGGCGTCTTCGCGCTGTGCGCGGGCCCTGGCGATGGCGGCCTGAAGTTTTTCCATATCCCGTGCCTCCCGCGGGCCGTTACAGACCGAGTTGCGTGAACACACGCTCGGCCACAAGCACAAGGGGGGTGATCTCGCGATCGACATAGAACAACCCGCCGACCACCAAAGCGGCGCTGCCGGCCAACACGCCGCTGACGGCGACGCGCCGGCGCAGCAGTTCGCCGCGGGTGCGGATATAGGGCAGGGTTCCAAGGGGCTGGATCCCAAAACGGCGCTCAAGATCGGCCGGCCGGCGCACGGTGCTGTTCAAGAGCACGATCAGCCCGACCAACCCAAAACCGGTGCCGGTGCCGAGAACGATACCGCCGCCTGCGATCAGCGGCCGGTTGGGCGAGGCGGGTTCCGTCGGCACGGAGGCTTGCTCGATCACCGCAATCCGCTGGCCTTTGGACAAAAGCTCAATCCGCTCGCCCGTGGCCGCTTTGGCAGCGCCATCGACGGCTTGGTTGTATTGCGCTTGAATGTTCTCGTAATCGCGTTGCAACGCATCCAGCGTGATCGCATTGGCCGGCGTGCGCTCGACCGTATCGCGCAAGGCGGACAGTTCCTGCTCGACCTGGGTGCGCTGCTCGGTCAAAACCTCGGCCCGGGCGTCAATCTCGGCCAACTGAATGTCCAGCAGCGACGCCTCCACATCCCCGCCATCGGTTGCGTCCACGATCGGCAAAGCGCCGATGCGGGTTTGCAGCGTCTTGATCCGGGCGCGCAGCACGCGCACTTGCGGGTTTTGCTCCGAATAGACGGCCAGGAGCCCCGAAAGCTCATCCTGCAGGCGGTTGAGCTGCGCCTCATCGGCGGTCAGCCGTTCCGTGGTCGGGGCCGAAAGACGGCCCGTCACTTCAAACATGTCCACCAGCCTGTCGCGCTGTTCGAGCAGCGCGGCCTGCTCGCGCTCTATCTGCGCGAGCCGTTCCTGCAACAGCGATTGCCGCCCCAGCCGGTAGTCAAGACTGTCGGGCAGCGCGTCGCTGTTGGCGTTCTTGAATTCCAGGATGCGCGCGCTTTGCGCATCGAGATCGACGCCCAGACGTTCGACCTGTGCTTCAAAGAAGGCGAGCGTGTCTTGGGCCTGTCCCCGGCGCAGTTCGACATTCGCCTCAAGGATCCGGGTGATGTATTCGTTGACCACGGCGGCGGAGGTGCGCGCCTCGCCATGGTTAAAGCTGATGCTCATCAACGTCGCGCGGTTGCGCCCCGACGATGTCGAGATCGTGGTGCGCGCGCGCATCATGCCCACCACCTCATCGGGGTTCATCCCGCCGATGTCTCCGACGACATCCAGCGCGCGGGCGATATCGATCAGGTTGGCGCGCGTCATCAGCCGCCGTTCGATCACCTCAAGCTGTTCGGCCGCATCCGTGCGCACGGTGCTTGAGGCCAGCTCGCCCGGGATCTGCTCGCTCTCCACCAAAAGCAGCGCCGACGCGCTGTAGGTCGTGGGCAGGCTGAACGCCAAGGCCACCGCCGCGCCGCCGATCAGCCCGGCCACCAGCAGGAAGAGCCAGATCCAACGCAGCCCGAGGCGCATGTAGAATTTCAAGTCATCGATCATTCCGCCGCCTCTTCGGTCGTCTCGAACGTGGTCACGAACAGCCCGGCGCGCAGCACCTCGTCGACGGTGCCCGCCTCGACCACGCGGCTTTCATTGGTGGCCGCATAAATCATCGCGAAATCGCAGATCTTGTTGATCAGCCGCGGGATCCCGCCCGAGGCCGCGTGCACCTGGGCCATTGCCTCGGGGCTGAACATCTCCGCCTGGCCGCCCGCCGTCTCCAGCCGGTGCGCGATATACCGCGCCACGCCGGTGCGGTCGAGCGCGCCGATATGGATGCTGGCCACGACGCGCTGTGCGAATTGGCGCAGCTCCGGCCGGCTGATCACCTGGCGCAGCTCCGGCTGGCCGACCAGCACCAGCTGCAACAGCTCGTCCTTGCCGGAGTTGATGTTGGTCAGCATCC